>CANRMO010000006.1 GCA_947631755.1 uncultured Lachnospiraceae bacterium
CATTTTTTATGATGGATCTTGACAATTTTAAAAATATAAATGACACCTATGGCCATGCGGTGGGGGATACACTCATTCTGGAATTTGTCGATATCATTAAGAAGAATGTGAGGGAACACGATTATGTGTGCCGGATTGGCGGGGATGAATTTGCAATCTTTTTTCCTGAGATGGATAAGGAGCACGTAATCCGCCAGAGGGCGGAAAATATTATGCGTCTGTTTGCACTTAGGCGAGATGAGCTCGGCTATCATGAGTGCTCCGTATCTATTGGCATTATGACAAAGTATGCGGGCAGCCAGGAGATGACATTCCAGACACTGTATGACTACGCGGACAAAGCGTTGTATTTTGCAAAGAATAATGGAAAGGACGATTATCACATCTATTCCAGTCTGTCGGAGAGTATGGATTTCGACGGACAGGCAGAAGCTAATATGAACCTGAACCAGCTTTTGCACCAGATTGAGGAGAGGAAATACCGGAGCGGCGCCTATGCCGTGGAGTATGACCGGTTTGCCTACATCTATCAGTTTATTGCCAGAAACATTGAGCGGAGCAGGCAGCAGGTGCAGATCATCCTCGTCACTCTGAAGACCGGGAACACTGGGGCGGTCACGCCGGAGACCATCGAGGATTCCATGATGCTTCTCGAGACGTCAATCATACGTTCCCTTCGCCGGGGCGATGTAACAACGAGATTCAGTCCTACACAACAGATCATTATCCTCATGGATGTAAATGAGGACAACGGCATTATGGTAGCTGAGCGCATTATGCAGAAATACAATGATCTGTCAAATGGAAACCGGATACCTGCCCGGTATGATATTTCCGGCGTACCGGCGCTGATGCCAGAAGAATAGTGTTAATATTTCCCCTGGATTTGCCGATATTAACAGTAGAAGGATACAAGGATGTATCATTGAAACTGTTCAAATAAGCTCAAGGAGGAGATTAAAGCAAATGCGATATATGAAACCCAAACAAAAAACGTGGAACCCATAAACAATGTTTTTAAGGTAACAAAGTATCGCCAACAGGAAAAACAGTCATCTGGGGATGGCAGAGATTTTTCCGAAGTGCTAAAGAGAGAACAGGCAAATCAAGAAAAATTGAGTAACAAACCACGGAAAGAAGAGCCTCTCCGGCTTATGGGGGGACTGACTCAGTACAACAGACATGCGCTGGAAATATGCTTTTTCCTCTCTAGCGAAATGGATTACAAAGCCTGAAATACTGCTTGACAAGTCCAGGGGAATACGTTATACTACCACCTGTAAAGAAAATAACTTTACAGGTGGTGTTTTTTTGTGCAGAGTGAAAAAGAGAAATCCTTTTCTGAACCGGATGAGATTGCGGAACTGTCTATGCTCTATGATTTTTATGGCCCGCTGCTGAAAGACGGCCACCGGCAGATTTTTGAAGATTATGTGTGGAATAACTTGTCGCTGAGTGAGATCGCAGAGGAGTGCCAGATCACGAGGCAGGGTGTATATGATGTGGTGAGGCGCTGCCGGATCCGTCTGAGAGACTATGAGGACCGCCTGCATCTGGTTGAGAAATTCCGGGTCACGAAAATGAAATTGCGCGAGATCGAGGAGATGGTTTCCGACGGCTCGGATGAGAGTGTGGCCGGTAAAATCCGGAAACTGGCGCGGGAGATTTGTGAGATCATCTGACTGTTCTGCCGTGATCCGCGTGTAGCAATGATTTAGGAGAGAGGTGCTGTTGTATGGCGTTTGACAGTTTGTCCGCAAAATTGCAGAATGTTTTCAAAAACCTCCGCGGCAAGGGAAGACTGACTGAGGCGGATGTGAAAGCTGCCCTGAAGGAAGTGAAGATGGCTCTTCTTGAAGCTGACGTGAATTTCCGTGTGGTGAAGCAGTTCACTAAGGCGGTGCAGGAAAAGGCGGTAGGCGAGGATGTGCTGAACAGCCTGACCCCGGCCCAGACGGTGATCAAGTATGTAAATGAAGAGATGGTCAATATGATGGGCGGGACAGAAGCGGAAATGAAGCTTCTGCCAGGAAATGAGATGACAGTCATTATGATGTGCGGCCTGCAGGGCGCCGGCAAGACGACGGCGACGGCTAAAATTGCGGGAAAGCTCAAGAGTAAGGGGAGAAGGCCGCTTCTGGTAGCCTGTGATGTGTATCGGCCGGCGGCGGTAGAACAGCTACAGATCAATGGAGATAAAGTAGAAGTGCCGGTCTTTTCTATGGGGACTAACCATAATCCGGTGGATATTGCAAAGGCAGGGGTGGAGCACGCAAAGGCTAATGGGAATAATGTTGTGATTCTTGATACGGCCGGCCGCCTCCATGTGGATGAGGAGATGATGGAGGAGCTCCAGCTCATAAAGGAGAATGTAGAGGTTTACCAGACAATTCTTGTTGTGGACTCTATGACCGGACAGGATGCTGTGAATGTCGCCTCCTCTTTTCATGAGAAACTGAGTGTGGACGGAGTTGTCCTGACAAAACTGGACAGCGATACGAGGGGCGGTGCCGCCCTGTCCATACGCGCGGTGACCGGATGTCCGATCTACTTTGCCGGCACAGGGGAGAAGCTCTCGGATCTGGAACAGTTTTATCCGGACCGCATGGCCTCCCGTATTCTTGGAATGGGAGATGTGCTGACTCTGATCGAAAAAGCGGAGGCGGAGATCGACGAGGAAAAAGCAGCACAGATGGCGAGGAAATTCAAAAAGGCAGAGTTTGATTTTAATGATTTCCTGGATCAGATGCAGCAGATGAAGAAAATGGGCGGCCTCTCCAGTATTCTCAGTATGATGCCGGGTATGGGACTTCCGGCTGATTTGGAAATTGACGATGACGCTTTGAAAGGGACGGAGGCGATCATTTACTCTATGACGATTGAGGAGCGCACAAATCCGAATATTATAAACCCGTCCCGTAAACGCCGTATCGCAAATGGTGCGGGGGTGGATATCAGTGAGGTGAACCGCCTGATGAAGCAGTTTGAGCAGAGCAAGAAGATGATGAAGCAGATGTCTGGCATGATGTCCGGCAAAGGCCGGAAGAGAGGCGGTTTTAAATTTCCGTTTGGAGGAATGGGGATGTAATCCTTTCCTATTATAAATATTACAGGACAAGAAGGAGGTGAAAGACATGGCAGTAAAAATCCGGTTAAAGAGATTAGGTCAGAAGAAGTCGCCATTTTATAGAATTGTTGTCGCTGATGAGAGAAATTCAAGAGACGGTAAGAATATCGAAGAAATCGGTACTTATGACCCGAATCAGGAGCCGAGTCTTGTGAAGATTGATGAAGAGGCAGCAAAAAAATGGCTCTCGAATGGAGCCCAGCCTACAGATGTTGTTGCCCGTTTGTTCAAACAGGCAGGCATTGAGAAGTAACATGGAGGTCAGTATGAAGGAATTAGTAGAAGTGATTGCCCGTTCGCTTGTAGACAACCCGGATGAGGTCGTTGTCACTGAGACGGAGGATGAGGAACAGATTGTTCTGAATCTCACGGTTGCCCAGGATGATATGGGCAAGGTGATCGGAAAGCAGGGGAAGATTGCCAAGGCGATCCGCACTGTTGTCCGTGCTGCAGGCTCGAAAGGCAATAAAAAAATCATGGTTGATATCCAGTAGTATTGAGACTCAAAAAAGTTCAGGCCAGGCAGCCCACGGGCTGGTTTGTCCCTGGACTTTTTCTCATAGAGAAATTATGAAAATCAGGAAGAGATGAGGAATAGAATGGAAGATATGTTGCGGATCGGTGTTGTCACAACTACCCACGGGATCCGGGGTGAAGTGAAAGTGTTTCCCACGACAGACGACATCCGGCGTTTTGATCTGTGTGACGAGGTCATTCTCGTGACGAAAAAAGGAAATCTCACCCTGCATGTCCAGGGAGTGAAGTATTTTAAAAATATGGTAATTCTCAAGTTTAGGGAATTTAATGATATCAATGAGGTGGAGGAATTTAAAAAATGCGACCTCATGGTCACGAGGGAGAATGCCCTTCCGCTGGAAGAGGGAAGTTACTATCTCTGTGATGTTGTGGGGGCCAGTGTCCGGGAGGAGGATGGAAGCCCGATCGGAGTAGTGACCGATGTGATTGAGACAGGGGCAAATTATGTGTTTGAGATTGAGATGGACGGGGGGCGGAAAGTGCTGTTTCCTGTGATACCGGAGTGCATAAAGAATGTGGATACGGAGGAGGGGATCGTCACTGCTCACATTATGAAAGGGTTGGTTGAGGAATGAAATATTACGTCATGACACTTTTTCCGGATATGATCCGGCAGGGAATGAACACAAGTGTGATCGGCAGGGCGATCGCTAATGGGTATATTGAGCTCGCTGTCCGGAATATTCGGGATTATACGCTGGATAAACATTTAAAAGTGGACGATTATCCCTACGGGGGCGGGGCCGGCCTTGTGATGGAGGCGGAGCCGGTATACCGCTGTTATGAGGCAATCTGCAGTGAGGCGGGGGAGGTGCCGAGGGTGATCTATCTGACGCCTCAGGGGGAAGTGTTTTGCCAGCCGGTGGCAGAGAACTTGTCTGGGGAGGAGACACTGATTTTTTTGTGCGGCCACTATGAGGGGGTTGACGAGCGGGTGCTCGAGGAAATTGTCACAGACTATGTTTCAATCGGTGATTACGTGTTGACAGGGGGCGAGTTGCCGGCTATGGTAATGATGGATGCCATTGCGAGACTTGTCCCGGGCGTGCTTAATAACGGGGAGTCGGCGGAGACAGAGAGTTTTTCTGACGGTTTGCTGGAATATCCCCAGTACACGAGGCCGGTGAAGTTCCGGGGCCGGGAAGTGCCGGAAATTCTCCTGAGCGGACACCATGAGAATATCCGGAAATGGAGGCAGGAGCAGTCTGAGAGGCGGACGGCGAAATGGCGCCCGGATCTGTACGAGCGCTGGCGTCTCCGCCGCTCATAGTTCCGCCTGCCTTTTTAGAAAAGTTATTGCTGTGACTTGCTTTTTTAGCGGGAACACGGTATAATATTTATATTAATACAGGTTTTGTACTGTAGGGTGTTTTGCTATATCGGCAGTGCAGGCACAGGAGGAATGTTATGAGTCGTTTCGCCAGAGTGGAGCGGAATACAAGAGAGACCCAGATTGAAGTGGAGCTGGAACTGGACGGGACTGGTAAATATGAGATTGATACCGGTATTGGTTTTTTTGACCATATGCTGGAGGGATTTGCCCGCCACGGTCTCTTTGATCTGACGGTCAGAGTGCAGGGGGATATCCATGTGGATGCGCACCACACGGTGGAGGACACGGGTATTGTTATCGGCCAGGCATTTTTGGAGGCTCTTGCTGACAAGGCCGGGATTGCCCGTTTTGGATATTTTATTTTGCCGATGGACGATGCGCTGGTGCTCTCGTCCCTGGATCTGTCGGGGAGGGTGTATTTTAATTATGAAGCAGACCTGAGAGCCGGGCGTCTGGGAACTATGGAGACGGAGACAGTCCGGGAGTTTTTCATGGGACTTGCGTCGGGGGCTCAGATGAATCTGCATATTCTGCAGATGGCGGGAGAGAATACACATCATATCGTTGAGGCAATGTTTAAATCTGTTGCCAAGTCCATGGATATGGCTTCCGGGAAAGACGAGAGGATAGAGGGAGTTCTTTCTACTAAGGGAGTATTATAGGGAATTGTGGCGGAACAAATTTTTATATTTCGAAGCAATTCTTAAAGGGAGCAGGAGAGGAGAGTCGCAGTGGCATACAAAAAGATCATCCCGTTTATCAACGGTGAAAATGAACTGGCATCCAGCATTGTGAAACTGGCGGAGGAGTATTGTTTTTCCGGGGCGGATGAATTATTTATATATAATTATTCGAAAATAGAGAGGGAGAGAGAAGAATTTCTTGCCGCTCTGAAAGCGGTTGATAAGGCAATTGACATTCCATTTATGGCGGGGATGTACGCAGGCCGTTTTGAAGACGTGAAGAAAGTGTTTTATACCGGGGCAGACAGGGTGGTCATAAAGTATGAGATCTGCCCGGATGAGAGCGTGGTCAAAGAGGCGGCCGGTCGGTTTGGCGGGGATAAGATACTGATCGAGGTGGACGCGGATATTGCATTTGAGAGGATTGCATTTCCTGTGGATACATTGCTGGTCAAACATGTGGATGCGGATGAACTGTTCCAGAAGAAGGTCACAGCGTGTGGGAAGAAAGTCATTATCCGTGACAGCCTGCTCCGCAATGATCTGGGCGACTTGATGCGCATGGATGGCATTCTGGGAGTTTCCACAAATTATTATAAAAATAAAGACTTGTATAGAGTAAAGAGAAAGATGAAAGAGAGCGGCATAGAGATCAATACGTTTGAGTCGCAAATGCCTTTTTCTGAGATGAAGACAGACGAACATGGCCTGATTCCGTGTATTGTGCAGGATTACCGCACAAATCAGGTGTTGATGATGGCCTATATGAATGAGGAGTCCTATTATAAAACGTGTGAGACTGGAAAAATGACTTATTTCAGCCGCAGCCGCCAGAAACTCTGGTGCAAGGGTGACACATCGGGCCACTACCAGTATGTAAAAGAGCTGGCTCTGGATTGCGATAATGATACGATCCTGGCAAAGGTTCATCAGGTTGGTGCCGCCTGCCACACCGGGGCATACAGCTGCTTTTTTAAAGAGCTGGCGAAGAAGGATTATGTAGATACAAATCCGCTCACGATCCTGGAAGAGGATTTTGCCACGATCCTCAACCGCAGGGAGCATCCGAGAGAGGGCTCATACACGAATTATCTGTTTACAAAGGGGCTTGACAAGATTTTGAAGAAGTGTGGTGAAGAGGCTTCTGAAATAATTATTGCGGCAAAAAATCCGGATTCTGAGGAGTTGAAATATGAAATTGCGGATTTTCTGTATCATATGATGGTTCTGATGGCTGAGTGCGGCCTGACATGGGAGGATGTAACAAAGGAGTTGGCGAACAGGAGGTAATGCAGAATGACGTTGTTGATGGCTTTTGGGGAATATGTGGCAAAGATGGCAGTGTTTGTTGTTGTTGCGGCAGCTGGGATCGCGATAGGTATTAAGCTGAGAAAGAGTAAAAACGCGAAAGAACAGCTGCTTGAAGAACAGGAGTAATGGTGAGGAACTATGGTTAGAGGGGGAAAAAAACGCCTCGGCGACCTCTTGATCGATGCCGGGGTAATAACTGTTGAACAGCTTACGGAGGCACTAAAAAAACAGAAAGAGCTTGGTTTGAGGCTCGGTGATACACTCATCCAGATGAAGCTTACAAATGAGGCTGAAATTCTTGAGGCTCTTCACCGGCAGATGGGATTTCCGATCGCTCATATCCGCGAGGCAAAACTCGGCCCGGAGGTCATTGCCCTTGTGCCGGAGAAGATTGTGCGCAAACACAATGTGCTTCCTTTTGAAGTGGATGCAGATAATCCGAATATTCTCCGCGTGGCGATGGCGGATCCTCTTGATTTTATCGCGATCGATGACCTGTCGATTTTTACGAACATGCAGGTGGAACCCATGGTTGCCAGCATGGAGGATATCCATTTTGGAATTGAGAGATATTATGGCAATGAACAGGTTGCCAAGATGGCGGATGCGTATTCTAAGGAGCGGAAAGAGCAGATGGCTTCCCGCGGACGACAGCAGGAAGAGCATAGTTCTGATGTTGATGATGCGCCGATCGTTATCCTGGTGAATAAGATTGTCGAACAGGCGGTAAATGAGCGCGCCAGTGATATCCACATTGAGGCTATGGAAAACAGTGTGCGCGTGCGCTTCCGCATTGATGGATCGATGCAGGAGATGATGCGCTATGAAAAGGAGCTGCAGAATGCGATTGCAGCCCGCATCAAGATCATCAGCGGAATGGATATCGCGGAGAAGAGAGCGCCACAGGACGGACGTATGACCCAGGTTTTCAACCGGGTGGAATATGATATTCGTGTATCCAGCCTTCCGACGGTATATGGAGAGAAGATCGTAATGCGTCTTGCGTCCAAACAGGCGTTGACGAAGGATAAAAAGGAGTTGGGCTTCCCGGAGGAGGAGCTGAAGCGTTTTGACCAGCTGGTCCGCAATCCCCACGGGATCATTCTTGTCACAGGACCTACAGGAAGCGGTAAATCGACTACGCTATACACGGTGCTCAGTGAGCTGAATGGCGGTGATGTGAATATCATCACGGTAGAGGATCCGGTAGAGGCGGATGTGGACGGCATCAACCAGGTTCAGGTAAATGAAAAGGCGGGATTGACATTTGCATCGGCTCTGAGGTCGATTCTGAGGCAGGATCCGGATATTATCATGATCGGTGAGATCCGTGATGAGGAGACGGCGGGAATTGCTGTCAAGGCGGCGATCACGGGACATCTTGTGGTCAGCACGCTCCATACGAACAGTGCTGCCAGTACGATCACTCGTATGGAGGATATGGGGGTTGAGCCGTATCTGATCGCGGATTCAACTGTCGGTATCATTGCGCAGCGTCTGGTGAAACGGCTCTGTCCGAAATGTAAAGTGCCACATGAGATCAATGAAATGGATAAGCAGAGACTGCGGGTCAGGGGAGACCGGTCGGTCACAATCTATGAGGCGGGCGGAGGAACTTGTGCTTACTGCAATGGAACCGGTTATAGAGGGCGTATCGGCGTGTATGAGATCATGACGGTGACACCAGCGATCCGCCGTGTTATTTCTGCGGGGGGAGGCGCTGAAGAGATTCAGGATGTTGCATTAAAAGAGGGGATGACAACATTGAGGAATGGCGCTGCCAAGCTTGCCCTGCAGGGGGTTACTTCGATCGCAGAGGTCGAGAGGATAGCAACAGAGTAAAGGGGTTTAAATTATGTATAGTATTGATGAGTTGATTGCCAAGGCGAGCCAGTACGGTTCTTCTGACTTGCATGTTTCGGTGGGGATTCCCCCGAAGTGCCGTGTCAACGGTGAGCTGAGAACACTGACAGACGGAATTGTCACACCGGCAGATTCCAAGGCGTTGGTGGAGCAGATGATACCAAAGAGGCTGATACCCGCTTTTAATGAGGATGGTGAGGCGGATTTTTCCTATTCTGTTGAAGGGGTTGGCCGGTGCCGTGTCAATATTTTTAAACAGAAAGGCGTTATGTCTTTTGTTATCCGTCTGATTAATTCCGATATTCCGGCGCCGGAAAAACTTGGGCTCTCCCAATCGGTGATTGACCTGACGACAAAAAAGAGGGGGCTGATCCTTGTCACTGGCCCGACAGGCAGCGGCAAATCAACCACGCTGGCCTCTCTGATCAATGTGATCAACCAGAATTACAGCAAACACATTATTACACTGGAGGATCCGATTGAGTATTTACATAAACATGCCAAATCAGTTGTGAACCAGAGAGAGGTCGGGCAGGATACTCATTCTTATGCGGCGGCTCTCCGTGCAGCCCTCCGAGAAGATCCCGATATCATTCTTGTCGGCGAGATGCGTGACCTGGAGACGATTTCCACGGCGGTCACGGCTGCTGAGACAGGTCATCTTGTGCTCTCAACCCTTCATACGATCGGGGCTGTGCCGACGATTGAGCGTATTGTGGATGTTTTTCCGACCCATCAGCAGGGTCAGATCCGTATACAGCTCGCCACACTTCTGGAGTCTATCATTTCCCAGCAGCTTTTGCCGACGGCTGACGGCAAGGGGCGTGTGGCTGCCTTTGAGATCATGCATGCAAACAGCGCGATCCGGAATCTGATCCGCGAGTCAAAACCGCACCAGATTCCTTCTATTATACAGACGAGCAAAGCTGCTGGCATGATCACAATGGATGATGCGCTGTATGATCTTTACATGGCCCGCAAGATAACAAAGGATGACGCCATCACATTTGCGCAGGATAAACCAGGTTTTATAAAACGATTATCATACTGATAAGGAGGGGCGAGTGCCATGAGTAGTTTCAAGTATGTCATTACTGACCGTTTCGGTAAAGAGCGAAAAGGTGTTATGGAGGCGACATCCCAGGAAAATGCGGTTGCAAAGCTGCAGGCGGATGGCGCGATTGTCATGGATATCCGGGAGTCTGCCGGGCTGAATGACGCGGCATGGAATATCCAGATTGGCAGCGGCGTCAAGAAAAAGGACATCACGATTTTCTGCAAACAGTTTCACAGCATTTTGAATGCAGGTGTGACAGTTATCGATGGTTTACATATGGTAGAGGATCAGACAGAGAATAAAAATCTGAAAAAAGCCATTCACAATGTTGTGACGAATGTGGAGAAAGGCGACAGCCTTGCCAATGCGCTGCAGGCGGAAGGCAAGGTATTCCCAGAGCTTTTGATCCATATGGTGGCCGCCGGGGAGGCTACGGGTAATCTGGAAATTGCATTTGAACGTATAACGAAGCAGTTTGACAAAGATATGAAACTGACATCTATGATCCGCTCGGCTATGATTTATCCGATCGTAGTTCTTGTTGTCGCTGTCGGCGTTGTCATCATTCTGATGTCTACGGTTATCCCACAGTTTAAAGAGACATTTGCGGAGATGGGTGAGGAATTGCCCTGGCTGACAAAGATGGTTGTTGCTGTCAGCAATTTTATGGTAGCACATTTATTTGGTATACTGGTGGGTATTGCGGCTCTGGTATTGTTTATTGTGATCGGGAAAGGGACGGAACCGGGAAAACAGATTACAAGTTTTCTCACGTTGAAAATTCCGCTGTTTAGTACGCTGGCTGTCAAAAATGCGGCGGCTAAATTTTCCATGACGATGGCAACCCTTGTCATGTCCGGTGTATCGGTGGTGGATTCGCTGGATATCGTGGGGGACGTCATATCGAACAGGATCATCCGGAGGGCCATTAAGGACTGCCGGGAAGAGGTCATGCAGGGGATACCTATGTCGGAACCTCTTGAGGCGTCAGGAATATTTCCACCGATGTTGACCCATATGCTGAAGATTGGTGAAGATACTGGTACGACAGAAGATATGCTGGATAAAGTTGCTGTTTACTATGAGGATGAAGTGGAAGAGGCAACGAAGAATCTGACAACTGCCATGGAACCAATGGTCATTATCGTGCTGGCTGTGTTGGTTGGCGGTATTTTGGGAGCAGTTATGATGCCTATGCTTTCGATTTACCAGAATGCAGGAAATATGTAATTACACAGAAAAAAACACAGGATTTCTTTGCGGTTTTGCAAGAATTCCTGTGTTGTCGTTTTGCGACAAAAAAAGCGCAAAACGACCCTTGACATATCACATGATAGGGACTATAATGGAATCCTGATATAACGAATATTAAGTAATTGGCAGTTTGACCTGCCTTATTTGAACCCAAACGGCCAGCAACTGAATTTCTGTTGTATTAGATACATATCATTTTATTTAAAAGCGTAGAAATGGGGGGGGTATTATGAAAAGAGAAGAAATGTTGGAATTGAGGGATTTGCTGTCTGATAGCATACACGAAGAGATGGTGTCAGTGATCCATGAAGAGACGGTGAAAGCAATTCATGAAGAGCTGGATGGGAAGTTCGAATCTATTGATAGAAAATTTGAGCGGATTGATGAGCGTTTTGAGCGGATCGATGAGCGTTTTGAGCGGATCGATGAGCGTTTTGAGCGGATTGATGAGCGTTTTGAGCAGATCGATGAGCATTTTGAACAGATCGATGAGGAATTCCAAAGTATCCATGGAGAGATGGAGAAAATGAATGAGCATTTGAACCGCCACGATGAGGAATTCCAAAGTATCCATGGAGAGATGGAGAAAATGAATGAGCATTTGACCCGCCACGATGAGGAATTCCAAAGTATCCATGGAGAGATGGAGATGATGAATGAGCACCTGGGCCGCCACGATGAGGAATTTCAAAGCATCCATGGAGAGATGAAGACGATGAATGAACACTTGGGCTGCCACGATGAGGAATTCCAAAGTATCCATGGAGAGATGAAGACGATGAATGAACACCTGGGCCGTCACGATGAGGAATTCCAAAGTATCCATGGAGAGATGGGGAAAATGAATGAGCATTTGACCCGCCACGATGAGGAATTCCAAAGTATCCATGGAGAGATGGAGACGATGAATGAGCACCTGGGCCGCCATGATGAGGAATTCCAAAGTATCCATGGAGAGATGAAGACGATGAATGAACACCTGGGCCGTCACGATGAGGAATTCCAAAGTATCCATGGAGAGATGGGGAAAATGAATGAGCATTTGACCCGCCACGATGAGGAATTCCAAAGTATCCATGGAGAGATGGAGACGATGAATGAGCACCTGGGCCGCCATGATGAGGAATTCCAAAGTATCCATGGAGAGATGAAGACGATGAATGAACACCTGGGCCGTCACGATGAGGAATTCCAAAGTATCCATGGAGAGATGAAGATGATGAATAAGCACCTGGGCTGCCATGACAATGAACTTCGCAGTATACGTGGAGAAGTTATGATGATGAATGAGCAGGTTGGTGGGGCACTGGATGGCTATAAAACTTTGTCTGATAAAGTGATCCGTCTGGAAGAATTCAACAAAAAATGTGAAAATGTCCCGGATGACATGGAGGTGATAAAACATATACTGAGCAGGGAGATGCTGCAGACGGCAGATTGAATTTTGGGTAATATATGAGCCAGGAATTTATCCACATTATCCACATTTATAAAAAATTTTTGTTGCAAAATCGTTGTTTGTGTAGTAGAATATAGTAAAAAGGTGATTTTGGATGATGGGGTCACTGTACTCTCGCCCACAGGGTGGGAGAAATCCCAGTCCTCTGGGGGGAACATAGTTATGTGGGAATCCACAAAGTTTATTGAAAAGGAGAGAATGGATTATGAAAAAGAAACTTCAGAAGTACTTAAGTGGCGATCACGAAGGTTTTTCTCTTGTTGAGTTGATTATCGTTATCGCCATTATGGCAATCTTGATCGGTGTAGTTGCCCTGGCAGTTATTCCATATCTGCAGAGGTCAAGAGAGAGTAAAGACCTGTCCACGCTGGATACTGTTCGTTCATCGCTGGTATCTGCTGTTGCTACTACCCAGGTATCAACTACAGGGACAGTTAAGATTCAGGCAGATGGAACATGGGTTCCGGATGGTACTGGTACTACAGATGCAGACCTTGTTTCCAAAGAGATGCAGTCCACACTTGGTGCTGGCACAAAGAAACTTGGCAGTAAGAATGCGGCTGGCCATGATATTGTCTGTGTATTTGATGCAGCAAATAATACTTCTTATGTGTATGGCGATGATGGCAGTGGGGCCGCTGCTATGCTGGAGGGAACTGTCAGTGGTTACAATGCTGCCTCTTCGTCTGCAGCACCGACTCCGGATGATAACGGCAAAGCTCTCGTTGTTGCCAACTAATCTGGATTGTCTGACTGAAGTGAGCTAAGTTCAAGGGAGAACCCACTATGACATTGGAGTATTTTGTCCTCTACATCATCTGTTTTCTTTACGGCATCGTCATTGGAAGTTTTCTTAATGTATGCGTGTTTAGAATTCCGAAGGATGAAAGTATTGTCACAGTGGGTTCTCATTGTATGGACTGTGGTCATCCGCTGAAGTGGTATGATCTGGTTCCGGTGTTTAGCTGGCTGTTTCTGAGAGGAAAGTGCCGCTACTGCGGTGCTGGGATATCCCCTCAGTATCCGATTGTAGAAACTGCAAATGCAGTTCTTTACATCATCATTTTTGCTGTGAATGGCTGGAACTGGAATAGTCTTCTATATTGTGTTATGGCGTCAGCGCTGCTTGTGATCAGCATTATCGATTACCGGACTATGTTGATACCTACGGGTGCTGATGTTGTTATATTTGCGGTTGGGGTTGTACATCTTTTGCTGAATCGCCAGAATTGGCTCTATCTGCTGATTGGTTTTTTTTCGGCGAGTCTTTTTTTGCTGTTATGCGCTGTGCTGTTTCGCGCGGTGACAGGGAAAGGCGGACTGGGAGTGGGGGATATTGAACTGATGGCCTGTGCAGGTCTGTGTATCGGCTGGGGACACGCGCTGTTTGCTATTGTGATTGGTTCGGTACTCGGTACTCTGATTGAGGGGGTCCGTATCGCAGTCACGAGAAAGAAAGGGAGATTTCCTTTTGGGCCATATCTTTCCCTTGGTGTGTTTGTCTCGGCACTTTGGGGAACGCAGATTTATGAGTGGTATATAAAAACGTTTTTGTTTGCACAGTAAGAAGTGCGAAAAAATAAGCGTTATGTATTGCTTTTAGAGTATTTGGATAAATATATCTGGCAGATGCTGTCCGGATGAATGAAAAGATAAGTCAAATACTGTAAAAGCAGTATACTACGAAAGCTAGGAGGAAGAAAGAATGGCAAAGAAAGTTGTAGTAGTACGGGTAGGCACAAGAACTACACATATCGTACATATGGAAAATATTCCGAATAACCCTACGATATATGGCTGTATCCGCGTGCCGACACCGGAGGGGTCGATTGAGGACGGTACGATCAAAGATGTGGTCGAACTGGGGCGCAGGATCCGTTCAGCCTGCCGGGATAAGGCGATCCGTACCATGGATGCCATCTTTACGGTTGCATCTTCTAAGATCGCGACAAGGGAAACTACGATACCGGCTGTGAATAAGGCAAAGATTGACCAGCTTGTAATGGCAAAGGTGCCGGATCTGTTTCCGGTAGACCCGGCCAATTATGTGTTTTCACATATTTTGCAGGGAAAAGAGTACATGACAGAAGATGAGAGTGCAAAACAGGAAGAGGAAGAAGAGGAAGAACAGACAGACGATAAAGGGAAAAAAGGAAAGAAGAAAAATAAAAAAGGGAAAAAGGATAAAAAGGAGAGCAAAGGGGGCACGAAAGTTCAGGATGTGCGTATTTTTGCTGCACCGGAGGAGCTAATCCAATCTTATTATGCACTTGCAAATGCAGCCGGTTTCAACATTATTGCGGTGGAGGCAGACGGAAACGGAATCTTCCAGATGATGAGCCGCCAGGTGGGGGACGGGATCTGTATGTCGATACAGATAAACCGGAGTGGTACGCTGGTAAATATCATTGATAAAGAAAAACTATACCTGCAGAGGATTATCCCCTATGGCGTCTCGGCTTTTGCGGAAGCTATGATAAATGATTCTGCATTTAAGGTGAAAGATTACGATGAGGCGTATCAGGTTCTGACAACGCAGCGTGTTCTTCTGCCGAACCTGAATGCGGATAATCCATCGGATGATGAGTCGGTGGACAAGAGGATTGAAGTGACAAACAATGGTGATTTTCTGATCAACAATATCAGCCGTGTAGTAGAGTATTACAATTCTCATTACAGGGATAAACCAATCCAGAAGATCCTGTGTACAGGACAGGGCTGCAGCGTGGCCGGACTGAACGCTCTGATATCCAATGAATTGGGGATTCCGGTGGAGACTCCGCAGGAACTGGTGGGGATCCGTTTTAACCGCAAAGTGGATATTGATGCGGCGCTTCTGCAGTATGTGACCTGTTTCGGTTCGGTCTTTAATCCTGTTCGTTTTGTCCCGAAAGAAATTGCGCAAAAAGAAGCAAATAAGGGCGGATTGAATGCTGCCATACTCGTTCTTGTTGGCGGAGTTGCCATCAGCGTGCTCTTGGTTGGCTTTTCGGTTTTGCGGCTGGGGATAGCCACCAGTGCAAACAATACAGCAAAGACCAGACACGCCGCACTGGCTCCTGTACAGGGCGAATATGATAACTTGAAACAGATACAGACAAACTGGGCGGTTTCGAGCTCATTGACCCTGTTGCTTTCAACGAATAATAATTATTTTCACTCACTGGTTGATGATTTGTCAGAAATTGTTCCGACAAAGTTCAGGATCCAGAGTATTCAGTCTGATGAGAGCAAGGTGTCCATCAGTGCCACAACGGCAGACCGTCTGTCTTCTCTGGCAGCGCTGCAGATTCAGTTGAAGTCAATGGAGGGGATCAAAGATGTGACGATTGAAGCGATTTCCTCTGGAGTGGACTCGTCCACAGGACGCAAGCAGTATCAGTATACACTTACCTTTGTATATGATAATGAAGATTATGACCGCGCGATTGAAAATATTTCAAAGAGTAAGATTATGGACACAACAGAGATAACGGAGGTGGAGTGATATGAGTTCTTTGACGCTAGGACAGAAGAGGGTGATTTTGATCCTTGCCGGGGTTTTGATCCTGGTCTGCTCGTACTTTCTTGTATTTCAGAAAAATATGACAAGAGCGTCTGAACTGGAGCAGAAGACGGCGAGTCTGAACAGAGAGATTGACCGTCTGAGTGAGCTGCAGGTACAGGTAAACCAGATGCGGGCGGAGGCTTCTTCGCAGCAGGAACTAGTGAATGAATTTGTTTATCTGTTCCCGTGCAGGGTGCCGCAGGAGAGTGCGATCTATAACGTATACCGCATGATGGTAAAAAGCGGTATTGAGGTGACATCCATCGCCCCGGGAGTGGAGCAGGATTTTCTCTTTGAGGGTAAATTTATTCCTTTTGATGGGAGAACAGACGTGGAGACCGCTTCTACACCGGTTCGCGCTGAGGGAGCAGAACTGACCGAGGCGGAAAAGAATCCGGAAACCCGTGTCTCTTTGCATGAGATGGTGGGAAAGACAGTGGGGTACGAGCTTCAGATTACCGGCACCCAGAAGCAGATTTTTAAGGCGATTGACTGGGTGGCGGACAGGGAGAGCCCGACTTCAGTGACAAATTTAAGCTTATCCTATGATTCCAGCAACGGCAAGCTGTCTGGGACTATGAAAATATTTTTCCATGCTCTGAACGGAAATGGCACGGCATATGAAGACCCGATTGACCTGGAAGATTTCCAGATGGGCACAGATAAGCTGTTTGGTGTTCTGAAAGAGAAATGATGCACCGGTTCGGAGTGTGAAGATTGTGAGAGGAAGGAGATGTCGGGATGAACAGTTGTAAAAAGGAACGATATGGCAGATATTCCATGAAACCAGGGTTCTCTCTGGTCGAAGTGATCATTGCCGTTGTGTTGCTGGCGCTTTTGGCGGTGCCGATACTGGCGTATTTTACAAATGCAGCGGTGTCTTCTTCCTCGGGAAAGAATACACAGAAAGCAAATCTGGCGGCACAGACAGTTCTTGAGGATCTGGATGCCTGTGATACGTTTGAACAGATTGAGGAGAAGATTACAGACCCGGATCCAAGCGGTGCGGCAAGTCCGTGGCAGATTAAAACGCCGTATGATGATACGGCGAAGGCAATGGAGCTTGAGAGAGATATTGAGGTCGATGATTATACATACCACGCTGTAATCAAACTGGATTATAACGAGTATACCGGGTTGACAGACCGCTTTAATAATTATGATGAACCTCAGCTGAAAGAAGTGTATGCAAAGACAAATATCGTTTTTGCTGAGGGCGACCAGGAAGAAGAGGCGCTGAGTGAGTTTTTGTACAGTAACCCGACAAAGTCCAAAGCGGACATTAAGTCTGCCATGAAGCGGGAGATACATTTTTCACTGAAAAAGGAGAGCTCAGGCACGGCAAACGTCTATCAGGCGGCTGGGTTTTACCGTTATACATATGGAAGTGAGAGTTATGATGCCTATTTAGACAACACAAAGATCCAGTCAGACCAGCTGGAGAATGTTTATTTCTTTTATAATGTGATGGATGGACATGAAAACAGTGATGAGGAAATCCGGGTCAACTATGATATGAATGTAGATTTTGGCGATGCCGGGAAATTGAATGTGTATTATATCTGTCAGAAAACGACGACGCTGGGATTGAATTATAAGCTTCATTTCAACGGAAGTGGAAATTATACGCAGTCGAAGTATTTTACAAATGGTATCACAACAAATCTTGCCAGCTATAAGGATGATTTTGTTGAACCTAAATTTGATTCGGGAAAGATAAAGAGGATTGCGAAAGTTACAGTAGATGTATATGATAAGTCCAGCTCTTCTAAGAGCGTGGTTCATCTGGAAACATCAAAGGGGGCGTGACGTTATGGTGCGATGGTTCCGTGAAAAAAAAGAAAATATCGTTCAGAAACTCCGTTCCAGAAGAAAAGAAGGGGCATCCCTGGTTTCCGTTGTCATCGGAACTATGTTTCTTCTGGCGATTGGCCTGACTGTCATAACAGTGGCAACGAAATATGTCGTTACTGTTATTGTGGACCGCAATTCGACGGATAATTTTTACAACGCAGAGGGGATCCTTGCAGAAGTCCGCGTCGGCCTGCTTGAGCAGGCGGGGACTTCCGGGAAAAGTGCTTATAAGGATATTCTTGAAAATTATACGTCCTCCAAGAAAAATATGAAAGATGAGTTTTCAAAAAAATATCTTGCCGGAATTGCCACCTATCTTCTGTCAACGGGAAGTTATACCTATGACGACAAGAGTAGTGACACAACAAAGCATTTTGACGCCAAGCTCGGTGTTTTACAGGATTGTGGTTCCCACAGTGTGGATAAAGTAAAGAATCTGTCCAAAAAGCCGGATTCTGTCACCACTACATCGTCAGACGGGGATCTCCACTTTGTCATTAATTACGAGCCCGCTATCGGGTACTCTCTCACATTAAAAGATATAAAAATTGATTACCATGAAGATCCGAATTATGCCTCTACGGTAAATACTGATATTGTCTTTACTGTGCCAGATTATAAATTTGAGGGAGATTCTACTTTTGATGAATTGAAAGATTATATTGTAATCAGCGACGACGCGCTGAAAATTGATTTTGCAAACAGCGGAGCCTCTTTTTCCGGGAATATCTATACCGGACAGACGGACTCTGGCATTCATATTAACAGCCAGTCGAAAGTGGATTTCTTTAGCCCGAAGATTATCAGCAGGGGAAGCCTGGATATTCTGACTGGGGCGACGGTGAATGTATCGGGGGCGTCCGGGGCGGGGGATCTGTACCTGCAGAACCTCCGGTTGAAACAGTCCGGTTCGGGTTCTCCCCTGTCTACGACACTGAATGTGAATGAGAATGCCTATATTTCCAATGACCTGGATATCCAGGACAGCAATTCTGTTGTCACATTGAAAGGAAAATATTACGGCTATAGTTATAATGAGCAGAATGACAGTTCAAATCCTGGCGCGAATTCTGATTACAGCAGTGCTATACTGATCAATGGCCTGAATACGACGCTGAATGCTGCGGATCTGAATAAGATGGTTTTGGCGGGACGTTCCTTTGTGGATCAGAAAAATAGCCAGAACAATTCGGTCAATTCCGATATCATGATGGGTGAGTCCATGTCGGTAAAGAGTAACCAGCTGGCCTATCTTGTGCCGGAGGAATACATAACGCCGCAGGACAGCCAGCAGAACCCAATTATCACCAACGAACCCTATGCGGTTAATACAGCTGGGCTTTTAAATGACTTGGGTGCCTATCTGAATACAAGTAAGCCCTACATAGAAAACTATCATCCGGCCGGGTTTACTTATTTGTTTTTAAATTTCAAGGATGAGGTCAGTGCAAATAAATATTTCAAAGATTATTACAGTGGTGCGGTGACGGTTAAAGATGAGACCGGTGCAGTAGTGGATACGACGGAGCAGTTATCAGAAAAGGCGAAAACTTATCTTGTGTCCACGGATCTGACAAATATGAAATTCTCTGCCAACTTGTATCTTATCGCAGGAAATATAGTCTATAATTATGAGGCGACCGGCGGTTCCAATGGTCTGCAGACAGCAAATTACTATGACAGTACAACCCAGAAACCGGCGGCTGAGCTGCTGGCGGACGGAAAGAAGATGGCGCTGAACTATCTGGGCAACTGTTTGACGCTGCTTCCATCCGGGAGTTCGGGAAGGGATGCCAATATCCGGCTGGACGCATCCGACAGCCCGCTTGTGTCAGGGGTAATTATTGATTACAGCAAGCTGACTGCGGATATCACAAAAGATGTGACGACATCTGTGGAACCCAATGCAAAGATCTGGGTAAAGAAAGGGGATTATACGGTGGGCACGAAAGCCAGCGGCTTGATCATCGCAGATGGCGATGTCACGGTCCAGGCGGATTTTACCGGACTGATCCTCACAAACGGAAAGGTAACAGTCAACGGTAACTACACGCTCAAAGCGGACATGGTTATGCTTGGGGAAATATTAGAGCAGATCCGGACAGATCCGGCATTTGAGCAAATTGCAAAGCTGTTCCGCGCGCTGAATGGGACATCCAAACAGAATGCGACGGATCTGGAAAAATGTGTGTACTATCAGAACTGGGAAAGGAATAAATAACAGCAGGCAGTCCTGGTTTTATCGGTCAGAGGTCTGCGCGGAAGGAGGATAAGCGTGAAATATTTTGGCAAAAAAAATCACGGCAGAGATGGTTTTTCTGTGCTTGAGCTGGTGATCGTAATTGGCATCGCGGCAATTCTTATCGGAGGCGTAGCCCTCAGCATCGGACTTCTCCGGACGGCAGATACAAAGGGAACCGCTGACCGCATCAACAGCGCATTTGCGGAATTGAAGACAGAGAATATGTCGAGAGATGGCGTCACATATATGAATCTGTATTTATGTGACAGTAATTACTATATAAAATATTCATCGGGTTCACCGATGACGGTGGTTGATCCAGATGATCTTGGAAAGAAGATCGGCACGGGTGTCAGTAAGGTTTCTTTTGACGGAACGGAACTGGCCCAGAAAGTGATATACAGTGTGGCGATAAAAAAGACAGACGGCTCTTTTGGTGATGAAAACGGAAATGTCTATTATGTCTCTTCAAACAGCGGGACGCCGATAAACCTGTCCTCACCGACGGAAATTAAGGTAGAACCGACAGAAAAGGGGAGCAGCCACAAGATTGTCATGGTGGCAAAGACAGGACGTCATTATGTTGAGTGAGAAAGGTTGTGGTACTGTGGTGCGAAAGAATAAAGAGGGATTTACTCTGGTGGAGCTGCTGCTTGCCATGACGATCACATCCCTTGTCCTGATCGGGCTGGTTGCATTGATCTCATACAGCACGCGGAGTATGAGGATGACACAGGCAAGAGTCGCCCTGCAGAATCAGGCAAAAGATGTTGTCAATCATATCTCTGCCTATGTATTGGAGAGTGGGGCTAAAGTTTCGTGGGATGACACGAATAAACTTCTGACAGTCCGCAAGGAAAAGATGAAGCATGAGGGGGCACCGGCTGCCCAGGTGGATTCTGTTGAGGCTTATGCGTATTGGATGAAGACAGATTCAGATGGAGAGGCACATATCTATTTTTCGGAGGCGACAGCACTGGATTCCGCATTTGATCCGAAAGATGATGCCAGCACCATTGACCCGTCAAAACTAACCGCAGACAAGACATGTCTGCTGGCAGACGATGTTGACGATTTTAAGTGTGAATTGAAAAAGACATTAGACGATGCGGAAAACCAGGTATTACATGTACAGGTTAAATTAAAGGATACGATATCGGAATTTGACTGTGAAAAAGATATCATGATGAGAAATCAGTGAGGAGGGATTTGGCGATGAGAGTGAGCAAGAGAGCATTAAAAGTAATAATTGCTGTAGTATCGGTTGCTGTTGTGTGTTCGATCGCCTGGGCGGTCCTGTACAAGAGCCGCGTCAGGGGGGCCTATGCAAATTATGTAAATGGCAGTCCGTCTGAGACATCCACTCTTTCAGAGATTACTATCACAGAGGCAGGCGGCACTTACAAGGGAGCTTCCGGGTCCATGAGAGAGACGGTCGCGGATTCTGTCCCGCCGTGCGGCTATCTTGAAGCCGGAGAGAGTTCCGGCAGTGTGGCAGCCAAGAATGGCAAGGGCGGCGAGAGAAATCCTTTTGTTATCCTGGAGATTTTGCCGGACAAGGGGATGCAGCAGATGTCCTATCTGAATGCGAGCAGCCCGACTTACCCGATCGACTGGATGAAGATCGGTATTGACCAGAATGCAAATTATACGAATATGTCCGCGGACAGTAATGAGTTTAATAATCTCCCCTTGAAGAATGATTTCGGATACTGGACGAATCAGATCCACTATGGGATTATTAAGATCTATGAGAAATCAACGGCTTATAAAAAGGGAATTTCTTTTGAGGAGTACGAACAGAACCCCGAGTATGTAGCCAGTGGCATGCGCCTGGTTGAACCGGGCAGGCTGATCGACCTCAAGTTCACAGACAGTGATATTGAAGACGCAGGATACAATGTAAAAGAATTTTCTGAGTACCATTCACAGAACCATTCCATGACAGATATACAGCAGAAATATCCGAATTTGTTCCCGAAAGAGGACTCCGGTAAGAAAAATGCTATTCGTGATATCGCTATCGCCGATGAGAAAAACTGGGTGAAGAACGGCGGCGCCAAATATGCGGATGTCGAGGGTGGAGAGATGGATCCGCAGGAGGTAAGCTCTCTGACGATTGCCGAACTGGCGGAAAAATACCCCGCAATTTTTGCGGAGGATTCAAATGGCAAGGCAATTGATAAAAAAGATTTAAAGGATGACTGCTGGGAGAAAGAGTATAAGGAAAGTACAACAAAGCGTGAGATCGATACGACAGAGCTGGATATTTCAGAAGAAGATTTTGACAATATGACAGTGAAACAGCTGGCACAAAAATATAGTGATGTGTTTGACACAGATAAGAGTGGGAAGAAGATTACGGATAAGATATTGGAGGACGAGGAGAACTGGAAAAAGACGAAGACATATAGTGGGATTTGGGGAAATGAACCGGTGAAAGAAGGTTATATGGTAAATGTCGGTGCCGGCAAGGGGTCATTTTCCATGGCAAGCGGGTCAACCTATAGCCAATACTATAAAAATGTCAGTTTTGAAAAAAATACAAGCGATACCAGTAAAAATCAGTGGGTGTATATGAAAGATGAGCCGGAGGGGGATGGATACCGTCTGCTTCAGGATGATCCGGATATTGACAATATTATAAATAAAAAATTGTTTGAATCGGATGAATCTTATGTGGGAGGGTATTTGGATATTTCCAAGTTAGGTGGGGATGGGGTCAGGATTGGCCGCAATAAATTTACTTTTTCCTATTCCTCTACAAAAACACAGTACATTTTTACCTGCAAGATTTATGAATACCGTTATGAGTACTATGGATTAAAGGCGAATGATGTTCTGAAACGCTCTCTGTTTGCTTTCAAGACCCAGGAAGAGGCGGATAACTTCTGTCTCCAGACAGTCTGCATGACACCGACGGAGGTTAATGAACTCTGTAAGCAGGAAAAGGATCCGGACAATGAGAAAATTGATATTATAGAGCGCGCGGATCTGTTTTATATCGCTTCTTATAAGGGAGAGCAGGATCTGGATAAAGTATTAAAAATGTACCAGAAATATATTGATAAATCTTATACGTATAATATAGGAGATCTGAAAACTTTTGTCCAGGATGACCTGGAGTGGGATGTTGTGATAAAGCTGTTAAAACGAGTGAGTGACAACCAGAACCTCCCGCTGATGTTCAATAAGCGCGTGGGTGAGCTGATCGAGAATGGTGATGAGGCGGTTGATATGTACTGTGGTCCGGGACAGAACGGCCCGCGGGTTTCCTGGACCAGCGCGGTCAATAACATAGGGAAACTGTATCTCATGGCGCTTCAGTTTGATTTGCAGGCGGGAACGCCAAATGCCAGCAAATCCATTGATTATAAGAGAACTCTGTTCGGGGAGAATGGGGCTGTCAATCGGATCTATAAGATACCGCTGTCGGATGAGGTGAAGAAAGCAAATGGGAACTCTGCCCAGTACACAGGATATTATGTGCCGGTTGAGCCGAGCGGCGATAAATGCTGTTATCTGTGGAACCGCTACACATTTTATCCATATGATGTGCCGAATGGATCGGATTCGGGTGTCTATGAGGAGTATGGCTACTTGATGTCCTACTTGTCGACTGGCCCGTTTTATAAGGATAATAAGACAGAAAATTCCCTGGGAAGCCATCTGGATGGTACCGACGGTGAGTCGGATGAGAATAACGTAACGGTTGTGAGAGGCCATGCCCATGCAAATGCGAATGAATCCTC
>CANRMO010000007.1 GCA_947631755.1 uncultured Lachnospiraceae bacterium
CCGTCCGGAGCACTATTTTGAATGTACTTCTGTGGACAATGTGACTGGTGTGACGACGGTTTACCGGAATCCGGGTGGACAGAGCATGAATTTCCAGATCAATTTCAGCCAGACACTGATGGTCAATACAATGGCCTGCAATGCGATCGATACATCGATTAGCAGGAAGATTGATGATATTGTCGGTGTGTGCAATGACATTTCGGTGACGGAAAAAGATCTTGAGTCCGCGAAAAAGAGGGTTACGGACTGCGATCCCAATGACACGACGACACTGGAAAATCTGAATGAGCTTGTCAAGCAGCTTGAGACACAGCTCACCCTGCAGAAAACAGTGCTGACCAATACGCTGAGTGCCGGTATCACGACTTGTCAGAAAGCGCAGAGCAAACTGAATGTGGCACTGTCCGGCCATGGTTCCCGTTACAACCGCATGCAGATGACGCAGTCGAAGCTGAAGACGCAGCGTCTTGACACAGAGGAACTCAAATCAGAAAACGAGGATGCGGATCTGGGAGAGGCGTATATTAATTTCTCAGAGGCGGATCTCTTATATCAGGCAACATTGAATGCGACGAATAAAATTCTCGGGGAATCTCTTCTGAATTTTATATGATGGCAGCGGCTATGTCGTTTGCTTTAAAAAATATCGCGGATTGGAGGAGAAAGAGTGTTAGTAAAGACAAAATATTTCGGCGAAATAGACCTTCCGGAAGAAAAAATCCTGACATTTGACCGGGGGCTGATCGGCCTGGGGGACTATACTCATTTTACCATTTTGTATGACTGTGAGAAAGAGGAGACGAACATTTCCTGGCTGCAGAGTGTGGAGGAGCCGTCCCTGGCTCTTCCGGTCATAAAGCCCTGGCTCGTAAAAGAGGATTACAATCCGGTTGTGGAAGATGAATTGTTATCTGATCTCGGTGAATTGACTGAGGAGAATCTGGTTATTCTTCTTACTATCACAGTGCCGCAGGATATTGAGAAGATGTCCGCGAACCTGAAAGCGCCGATCATTATTAATTCGGATACCAGAAAGGCGGCACAGATCATTGCGGAAAATCAGGATTATGAAGTGAAATACATGATTTATGATTTCCTCAAAGAAAAGGAGGATGCATAGATATGCTGGCATTAGCTAGAAAAGTCAATGAATCCGTCATTATCAATGATAATATTGAGGTGACGATATTGGATATCAAAGGAGACCAGATTAAGATTGGTATCGATGCCCCTAAGTCTGTGCCGGTGTACCGGAAAGAGATTTATAAGCAGATCCAGGATTCAAATAAGGAAGCAGCCAGTACGGTGGCGCCGGATCAATTGAGCAAGTTGATGAAAGGAAAGAAATAGAATCAAAAGCGGCGTATTTTTGCGTCGCTTTTTTCGATTAGAGGGGTTAATTTTTTTGGGGCGGGTGCCGATACATAAAATGAGTTAATCTAAAGATTTATGAATACACACGGAGGTGTTAGTATGGACGTTGAAACGATTTCAAAAGCGGGGACGGGCTACACTTCACCGGAGCCGGTGAAGGTATCTGTTCCGAGCCCGGAGAGGGCTCAGGTTGTGGTGGAGACCGCCGCTCCGGCAGTTGCACAGTCAGGGATGACAGGTGGAAAGAGTGAGGCCGAGCAGAATTTTGATGGGGGAAAAAGGGATCGCGCTCCCAGTGAGGCGACAGTGGATGATGCGGTGAAGAGTGCAAACCGCCGTATGGATCACACGCGGTGTGAATACTCCTATCACAAGGAACTTAACCGGGTCTCAATTAAAGTGATCAATGATGACACCGGTGAAGTGATCCGGGAGATACCGCCGGAAAAATCTCTTGATATGTTGCAGAAAATGTGGGAGATGGCGGGGATTTTAGTAGATGAGAAGAGATAGGAGGTAATTGCATGGGAATTCGAATGAGTGGTCTGATATCCGGTATGGATACAGAATCGATCGTTAAGGAGCTGATGTCGGTCCAGAGCATGAAGAAGACAAAGGTGACCCGGGCTAAGACAAAGCTGGAGTGGAAACAGACAAAGTGGGCGGATCTGAATACAAAGCTCACCAGCCTGTACAATAACTTTGTCACAAAGATGCAGCTCTCCACAGCTTATAAGACGAAAAAAACGTCGGTGTCCGACACCTCAAAGGCGTCTGTCAAGGCAGATAGCAATGCGGCAAACGGAAGTTATACGTTGGAGGTAAAGAACATCGCGACATCTCAGTTCCTGACTGGCGCGAAGATCAATGCAAAGGACGCTTCCGCAAAATTGTCCGAGCTTGATCCTAACCTGGTTGGCAAGGAAGTTACGATCCAGAATGGCGATAAGACTGTTAAGTTTGCGGTGGATTCCTCCTCTACAATCAGCGATTTTACAAAGGCATTGCAGAATGCAGGGCTGAATGCAAGTTATGACACAGCACAGCAGCGCCTGTTTATCAGCAGTAAAGAGAGCGGATTGGAAAATGCGTTCTCTATTACGACAGGGGCGATGAGTGCAGCTGAGATAAGTGGCCGTGACAGTATCCGCAGCGCTGTGGGCTACAGTGATATGTCCTCTGCCAATAAAAAGATTGTGGACGCGGCGATCGAGGCTCTGCAGACTTCCGGTGTTGGCACGGCTGAGTACGACAAGGCGCTGGATGACCTGGCAAAGGCATCTTATGACACTAAGAAAACTTCCTCAGATGCAGCAGCAGAGAATTATGTGAAAGCAGCAAAGTACGATGAAAAGTACAGTGACAATCTGACTGCGGCGAGAGACAGCCTCAAAGGGAATTACTATGAGGCCGATGGCACAACAGTTAAGGCAGATCTTCAGACCAAATACGGAAATGATTTTGATGTTATGACAGATAGTGATAAAGCGTCTGCGGGAGTTACCGGCATGACAAAGGATCAGTATGTGTCGTGGGCAGCTGAGAAAGATCTGGAGAAAGCAGCTGCTGAAAAGGCAGATGCGGACACAACTGCCTATGTCAATGGACTGGTGGGCACAGATGAGTTTAAGACCGATGTGCAGGCTGCGGCATTTCAGGGCAAGACAGCTGCTGATATAAATGGACTCAGCGAAGAGGCCAGAAAGAAATTTTATTCGGAAGGGGTCACTGGTTTTGCAGCTATGAATGGTGTGGATGTCAGCAGTGAGAAGGCATCTTTGGACAGTGTGGCAAATAGTTATGCCAGCATAACAGACCGCGGCGGCGCTGCGGCAGGTTCTGCTTTGGGGGCGCTTGGAATCGGCGATATCGCAGTGGATGCGAGCGGCAATGTCACTGTCAACGGCGGTGCCAATGATAAGTCAAACTCGCTTATGCCATCGGGTATGTCTCTTGTTGCGGCGACGGACAGCAAGATCATATTGAATGGCGCGGAGCTGACATCTTCCTCCTCAACAGTTACGGCCAACGGCCTCTCGATCGAGCTGACTGGGCTGACTGAGGAAGATAAGCCGATCACATTCTCAGTTTCTAATGACGTTGACGCGGTATATGATTCCATCAAGTCATTCCTCAAGGAATACAACGCGGTTATGAAAGAGATGAACACTCTTTACAACGCGGATTCAGCCAGAGGATATGAGCCGCTGACCAGCGAGGAAAAAGAGAGTATGACGGACGAAGATGTCAAACTCTATGAGGATAAGATCAAGGGTGCACTCCTCAGAAATGACAGTACACTGGGCGGTATCATCAGCGGCATGAGAGATGCTATGATGAGCACGGTTGAATATGACGGCAAGACTTATGCTCTCTCCAGTTTTGGAATTATGACATCGACAAATTATACAGAGGGCGGCCTGCTTCATATTTATGGTGACACAGATGACGCCACATATGCCGACCGGGATGACAAATTGAAGAAAGCGCTGACGGATGATCCGGAGGCAGTGATCGCTACCCTTACCGGTGTGTTTGGAAATCTGCGAAAGACGATGAGCCAGAAGATGGCGGGCAGCGAGTACAGCAGTGCCCTCACATTCTACAATGACATCCAGATGAAGAAAGATATGAAGAGTTATGAGGATGAAATTGAAGAATGGGAAGATAAACTGGCAGCTATGGAAGATAAATACTATGAACAGTTTACGCAGATGGAGACCGCCATGGCAAAGCTCCAGTCCATGCAGAGTTCTCTGTCCGGATTGTTTGGCAGCTGATTTATGAAAGAGTATACCGCACAATAGAAAATAAATGAGTTGCAGTTTATTGTCCGATGTGTTAAAATGATTAAAGACAAGGCAAAACTCCTGGAAAATGGGAAGTTTTGTCTTGCCTTTTTATCATAATTAGTGGAGGTAAACATGGATAACAATATCGCAAATGCATATCAAAGAAATGCAATTATGACAGCGTCCCCGGCAGAACTCACACTGATGCTTTACGAGGGGGCAATTAAATTTTGTAATATTGCGCTGATTGCCATTGAAAAAAAGGAGATTGAAAAGGCGCATAACAATATTATGAAAGCAGAAAATATTATTACGGAGCTTCGCGTGACACTGAACCGCAAGTATAAGGTCTGGGAAGATTTTGAGCGGGTGTATGAGTACATATATGGCCGGCTGGTGGAGGCGAATTTAAGAAAAGACGCGGAAATACTTGAGGACGCCCTCAAGTATATACGGGAAATGCGTGACACATGGAAAGAAGTCATGCGTCTGAATCAGGAAGAGGCAAAATAAATGTGCCGGTGCCGTGCCGGAGTGACGGCGATCATCAGCAGACAGGATGTGAGATATTGCAGAGTGAGAACAGAGTATATGTGGATATGATGGTGGATTCACTGAAAAAAAAGAAGAATGCCCTGGATGTCATTATCGCGGAGACGAGAGAGCAGGAAACGCTTTTGAAAAGCGAATCGATGGATGCGGACCGCTTTCAGGAGATTCTGGACGCGAAAGGTGAGCAGGTTGAGGAGTTGAATCGTCTCGATGAGGGATTTAATGTGCTCTTTCAGCGGATGGAGCAGGAAATTTCTGCAAATCGCGCTATGTATCAGTCGAAGATAGAGATTATGCAGAGACTGATCCGGGAAGTGTCAGAACTTGGGCTTCAGATTCAGGCGCTGGAAAAACAGAACAGTGAGCATTTTAAGGTGTATCTGGCGAGACAGCGCAAAGATATCCGTGAGTACCGTGTGAATTATAAGACAGTTTCCAATTATTATCAGAATATGACAAATGCCCATAAACCCGAGCAGTCTTATTTTTTCAATGAAAAAAAATAAATGTTGAAAATATGCGGTTCAGGAAAAAGTTCTGAACCGCATATTTTTTCTGCCGTTTACTGCATATTTTTCAGCATCTGTTTGTCAAATTCCGGGTTGAAATAGTAGAAATTTTTGGAGTCGAGCTGGGATTTTGTCATTTCCAGCGCCTCACCAAAACGCTGGAAGTGTACGATCTCTCTTGCACGCAAAAATTTCAGGGGCGCACGCACATCCGGGTCATCGATCACGCGGAGAAGGTTTTCGTATACCGTCCGGGCCTTTTGCTCTGCGGCGAGATCTTCATAAAGATCGGCCATGGCATCGCCTTTTGACTGGAATTCGAGGGCGGTGAAGGGGACGCCGGCAGCGGCCTGGGGCCAGAGGCCGGTGGTGTGGTCAATATAGTAGGCGTCAAAGCCTGCGGTCTTTGCCTGTTCTGGTGTGAGATCTTTTGTCAGCTGATATACCATCGCGCATATGATCTCCATGTGGTTGATCTCTTCTGTTCCGATATCAGTCATAAGGCCGCCTACTTTTTTTACTGGCATGGAGTAACGCTGGGCGAGATAGCGCATGGAAGCGGATAGCTCACCGTCGGGACCGCCATACTGGCTGATGATCAGCTGGGCCGTTTTTGGGCAGGTTTTCTTTATCTTTACAGGGTACTGCAGCCGTTTTTCATAACTCCACATCAGATGCACCCTCCTTCCCACGGAACCGGGCCTTCGCCCCAGCCATATTCCTCTGTCTCAGGATTTCCGGTGACCATGGAAATCTGTGTCAGGGGGTTGTATTTTTTTGCATATTCCGCCAGCAGGTCAAGGCGTTTCTGAAGAAGCTCTTTGAAGAGGGCCAGGCCGTTCTGGCAGGTTGGATGAGTGTCGAGATACAGTGTCAGGTCGTTGATGGCGAAGCTGACAGTTGAAATTTCCGACATCAGGCATTCTCTCCCCTCTGTTTCCCGGTCGAGGGCAGAAAACTTTGTCTTGAGGCAGCTCTTGATATTTTCCGCCTCGAAAAATTTAAGATTGAGACAGGGGAAGATCGTGCCCTCACAAAGCGCAGTCTCAAAATCGTAGGGCTCGCACCATTCCTGCATAGGGACAGACGCCATGGCGAGTGTTTCAGGGCAGGTGCAGCAGTTGGTATCGCTCATTTTTTTATTACCTCCAATCGACAAAATTCTTTGTTACATTAATATTTTTGTCGATTCCGGGAACAATATTCAGACAAGAAATTTCCATTCTGACTGCACTTCCGTCACGAAATATCTTTTCCCGTGTTGGGAAATATGATATTATCATATAAGATTCTGTTAAAGGTGCTGGTCAAATGAGAAAAAAGGGTTATTATTCTTCCGGGGAGTTTGCGAAAATGGCGCATATTTCCGTGCGCACTGTGAGATATTATGACAAACAGGATATTCTGAAACCATCGTTTGTGTCAGAGGCGGGCGCGCGCTTTTACACGGACCGGGATTTTGTTCGGTTGCAGCAGATCATGCTGCTGAAATATCTTGGTTTTTCCCTGGAGGACATCCGGGAGCTGACAATAGAAGACCGGGATTCCCAGTTCCTTGCCAATTCACTGGAGCTGCAGCGCAAGCTGGTACAAGACCGTATTGAACAGCTCCAGATGGTGGAAAAAGCCATCGGTGACACGACAGAGGAGATACGGAGAAACCATAACGTGGACTGGAGCCGGATGCTGGAACTGATCCATCTCACAAATATGGAGACAAGCCTCAAAGGGCAGTATAAGAATTCCTCAAATATCCAGGCCCGGATCCAGCTCCACAGTCTGTACTCGCAGAATAGGCAGGGATGGTTTCCGTGGGTCTATGAGCAGTGTTGTGTCCGGCCGGGGATGCGGGTTCTGGAGATTGGCTGCGGCAACGCTAGCCTGTGGCTGGAGAACCTGGCGCAGATACCGGCGGATATCCATGTCGTGCTGTCAGATATTTCCGAGGGGATCATCCGTGAGATCCGAAGAGACAAAAGGCTCGGCTCCGGGCAGTTTTCTTATGATACGTTTGACTGCCGGGAAATACCGTATGGCCCCGGCACATTTGATCTGGTGGTAGCGAATCATATGTTGTTTTACTGCGGGGATATAGAGGCGGTGCTGGCAGAGATCCGGCGGGTGCTGTCCCCGGGCGGGCGGCTTGTGTGCAGTACATATGGCTCGCGCCATATGCGGGAGGTCAGTGAACTGGTGAGGGAATTTGATAGCCGTATCGCGCTCTCGGCTGAGTTTTTGTATGAGCGCTTTGGCATGGAAAACGGTGCCTCTATATTGGGGAAATATTTTGGGGATGTGCAGTGGCGTCTGTATGAGGACTCGCTGGAAGTTGACGCACAGGAACCGCTCATTGAATATATTTTGTCCTGTCACGGGAACCAGAATCAGTTTATTTTGGACCGATATGCGAAATTCCGCTCTTTTGTCGCGGGGAAAATGAGGCGGGGGTCGTTCCATATCACAAAAGAGGCAGGTGTTTTTGTCTCACGGGGGAAAAAAAATGAAAAAAGTACTTGAAGGTGACGTTGCGTCACCTTTTATACTATAGTCAACGACCAAAACTGTTTTCCGGGGCGTCCGCATTATCGCCCCAATACAAAAATAAGAAAGGGGGGTTTTGGGAACGATGAAGGGAATCATTCTGGCCGGCGGGTCAGGTACGCGCCTGTATCCGCTGACAAAGGTAACAAGCAAACAGCTTCTGCCAATCTACGATAAGCCGATGATATATTATCCGATGTCTGTCTTGATGAGCTCGGGGATCCGCGATATCCTGATTATTTCGACACCGATGGATACACCGCGCTTTGAGGAGCTTCTGGGGGATGGCCATCAATACGGACTGAATCTGTCTTATGAGATCCAGCCGAGCCCGGATGGGCTGGCGCAGGCTTTTCTGATCGGCGAGGAGTTTATCGGCGGGGATTCGGTAGCCATGGTCTTAGGGGATAATATATTTTCCGGACACGGGTTGAACCGCCATCTCAGAGAGGCGGTCCACAACGCAGAGAGCGGTAAGGGGGCCACGGTTTTCGGCTATTATGTGGATGACCCGGAGCGTTTCGGAATCGTAGAATTTGATGAAAACGGAAGAGCCATTTCTATCGAGGAAAAACCGGAGACGCCAAAGAGTAATTATTGTGTGACAGGACTCTATTTTTATGACAATAAAGTGGTGGAATATGCGAAAAGTCTGAAGCCGTCGCCGAGGGGAGAGCTGGAGATCACAGATCTGAACCGCATTTACCTGGAAGCGGGGAAATTAAATGTGGAGCTTTTGGGGCAGGGATTTACCTGGCTGGATACGGGAACCCATGAGAGTCTTGTGGACGCCACAAATTTTGTCAAGACGGTGGAGACTCATCAGCACAGAAAGATCGCCTGTCTGGAGGAGATTGCCTATCTCAATGGCTGGATCAGCCGGGAGGATGTGCTCCGGGTCTATGAGGAGCTGAAAAAGAACCAGTACGGACAGTATCTGATGGATGTGCTGGAAGGAAAATATGTGGATGTAAAATAGCGGCGGCAGACCGCCGGAAAAAAGAGACGGGAATGGAGATCATTATGGGTAAAACAATCATTGTTACCGGCGGGGCCGGTTTTATCGGAAGTAATTTTATTTTTTATATGTTAAAGAAACATGAAGATTATCGGATCATATGCCTGGACTGCCTGACATATGCCGGCAACCTGTCAACACTGGAACCGGTGGCAGAGAATCCGAATTTTCGGTTTGTGAAAGAATCGATCACGGACCGCCAGGCAGTATATCAGCTCTTTGAGGAGGAGCACCCGGATATTGTGGTTAATTTTGCGGCGGAGAGCCATGTAGACCGCTCAATTGAGAATCCGCAGGTTTTCCTGGAGACGAATATCCTGGGGACAGCTGTCCTGATGGATGCCTGCCGGAAATACGGTATAGAGAGGTATCACCAGGTGTCCACGGATGAGGTTTACGGCGACCTGCCGCTGGACCGTCCGGATCTGTTTTTTACGGAGGAGACGCCGATACACACATCCAGCCCCTATTCTTCCAGCAAGGCGTCGGCGGATCTTCTCGTGCTGGCCTATCACCGGACTTTTGGGCTGCCAGTATCGATTACCCGTTGTTCGAATAATTATGGTCCCTATCATTTTCCGGAAAAACTGATTCCGCTTATGATCGCCAATGCGTTGAATGATAAGCCGCTGCCGGTCTATGGCAGGGGGGAAAATGTGAGGGACTGGCTCTATGTGGAGGATCACTGCAAGGCGATCGATCTGGTGATCCATAAAGGGCGGGTCGGCGAAGTTTACAATGTCGGCGGACACAATGAGATGAAGAACATTGACATTGTAAAGATCATCTGCAAGGCGCTGGGGAAACCTGAGAGCCTGATCACCTATGTGACGGACCGGAAAGGACATGATATGCGCTATGCCATTGATCCAACAAAGATACACACGGAACTCGGATGGCTGCCAGAGACAAAATTTGAGGACGGCATTCAGAAGACGATACAGTGGTATCTCGACAATAAGGAGTGGTGGGAGACTATCATATCCGGGGAATATCGCAATTATTATGAAAAAATGTATGGAAATCGGTAATTTTTATTCGTCAGGAAGAAATGAGGATTGCTATGAAGATATTTGTGACAGGAGTGGGGGGGCAGCTTGGACATGATGTTATGAATGAACTGGCAAAGCGGGGATATAGCGGAATCGGTTCGGACATAGCGGAGTGTTACAGCGGAGTTCAGGATGGCACAGCTGTGACGGAAATGCCCTATGTAAAACTGGATATTACAGATGGGGAGGAAGTCAGGCGTGTGATAGCAGAGCAGCGGCCGGATGTGGTAATACACTGCGCCGCATGGACGGCTGTGGATCTGGCAGAAGAAGAGGAAAACAGGGAGATGGTTTACCGCGTCAATGTGACAGGCACAAAAAATCTGGCAGAGGCGTGTGCCAGGACAGACTGTAAGATGGTATACCTCTCCACCGATTATGTTTTTGACGGGCAGGGGACAGAGGCGTGGCAGCCGGACTGCCGGGATTACGCGCCACTCAATGTGTATGGGAAGACAAAACTGGAGGGGGAGCGGGCAGTGGAGAATTGCCTGTCAAAGTATTTTATTGTCCGCATTGCCTGGGTTTTTGGGGCCAATGGAACAAATTTTGTCAAGACAATGTTGAAAGTCGGCAAAGACCATGAGGCATTGAACGTGGTAAACGACCAGATTGGTACGCCCACGTACACGTATGATCTGGCCAGGCTTTTGGTGGATATGGCTGAGACGGAGAAATATGGCTATTATCATGCAACAAATGAGGGCGGCTATATCAGCTGGTATGAGTTTGCTGTGGAGATCTTCCGCCAGGCTGCCGCCCTTGGCTATGAGGAGTATGATGAGAGTCATCTCCTGGTCCGGCCGGTCACGACAGAAGAGTATGGGGTATCGAAAGCGAGCCGTCCTTTTAATTCCCGCTTAGACAGAAGTAAGCTTGCCGCCCAGGGATTTGAGCCGCTGCCGGATTGGCGGGATGCCCTAAAGAGATATATGGAAGTGGTGCTGCGGGATGTCGGATAAAAATACAGGAGTGAGAACTTCGGAATGGAGGATGAGATGGGACAGATAAAAGTAGAAAAAAATGCCGGGGGCATTGAGGGACTCTTTGTTATTGAGCCGAAGGTCCACGGTGACAGGCGCGGATATTTTATGGAGACATATAATGCGAACGATCTGAGAGAGGCGGGGCTGGAGGCGACGTTTGTTCAGGACAACCAGTCCGGGTCTGTGAAAGGAGTGCTGAGAGGACTGCATTTCCAGAAACAATTCCCTCAGGGGAAACTGGTGCGTGTGATCCGGGGCACTGTGTTTGATGTGGCAGTTGATTTGAGAGAGGGGTCAGAGACATACGGCAAGTGGTTTGGTGTGGAACTGTCTGAGGAGAATAAGAAACAGTTTTACGTGCCAAAAGGATTTGCCCACGGATTTCTTGTCCTCAGCGATGAGGCGGAGTTCTGTTATAAGTGTACCGATTTTTATCATCCGGGGGATGAGGGCGGCCTGGCGTGGAACGATCCAAAAGTCGGTATAAAATGGCCACAGGTCAGGGGATCTTACCCCGGCAGTGCGTCGGCAGAGGGCTATACATTGGAGGACGGCACACCGTTGAATATAAACGAAAGGGATCAGAACTGGGCTGGCCTGGATGAGACCTTTCAATTTTAGAGACAGCGGATTGAAGAAGATGATTTTGTGCAGACGGATCGTATTTACCGGGCTGGTTCTGCTCTGGATGGGGCTGATTTTTTGGTTTTCTGCCCAGCCCTCAGAAGAGTCAGCAAATATGAGCCACCGCGTGGGACGCATGGCCGGAGAGCTGTTTGTGCCGGGTTTTTCCCGTTGGCCGGAACAAAAGCAGGAGGATTTTGCGGCTGCTATTGACTATCCCCTGCGAAAGTGCGCCCATGCGTCGGAGTATGCAGTTCTGGCAGTTCTGTTGTTTTTGATGTTTGCCAGCTACCGGCCCTCTGTGAAGAGAGGGCTGGCACTGGCTTTTTTCACTGCCGCTGCCTATGCGGCCAGTGATGAATTCCATCAGCTGTTTGTGCCGGGCCGGAGCGGTCAGGCCAGGGATGTGATCATTGACAGCATCGGCGCCCTTGTGGGCTGTGGCGTCTGTTTTTTTATTGCCCGTATAGGGAAAAGAATTTGGAGTAAGAGGTGATTGACCGCTCACACCAGTTCTGCGATCCGGCTGACGCCCACATAGATCTCTGAAATTTTATACCAGGTGTTAAATCCTACAATACCGTCCTGGGTCAGATTGAATACCTTTTGGAATGTCCTCACCGCCTCTTCCGTCCGGGGACCGAAAATGCCATCCTCGGCTATTTTGGGGATCAGTGGGTAGGCGCCTGCGATGACGTTCAGCTGCCGCTGCATCTGGCGGACTTTTTCACCGGAAGAGCCCTGCCGGAGAGCTGTGCCGGGGTATGAGGAAGGTATGCCGGAAATTTCCTCTGTCTCGTTTATATACATGGAATCTCCGTAATAGTTTCGAAGAATTTCGATGGCGCTGTATCCTTGGTCACCCAGTGCTTTTGAACCCCACTGACTCATCTGTATTCTGTAAGGTATACATGCAGAAAGTGACGGGAAATGGTTATTCCAGCACATACAGATCAAAGGTGGCAGCGCTTGTTTCCCTGTCAAACGTGATCCGGCTGCAGATGGAGCGGATGGCGTCTGCCTTTTTGGAGGATTCGTAATCGCCCTCCAGGATTTGTATCACATTCCGGATATTTTCAAGAATGTCCACCGGGCTGCCTGCCTTTTCCGGTTCTTTCCGGGGCAGCAGTTTTTCTTCTACCGCCTGCCGTTCTTTTTTCAGTGCGGTCTTGTTTGCCCGGTATTCTTCCAGGCTGTCTATGCCGTCTATGTAGGAGCGCTTTACCCGTTCTTCTTTTTTTTCTATTTCTTTCAGCTGTTTTTTCAGAAAAGAGGTGTCCGGATCCAGGGAGGCGGCCGGTATCCGCTCATAGTCAATGGAGTCGCTGACCAGCAGGCTCTTTAACCCGTCAATGACGCACTGTTCCGCCTTTTTCTTGTTTAAATAACTGCTGTGCGGGCAGGTTCCCTTATTGTACTTCCAGCACTGGAAATATTGGGTTCTGCCCGACCGGCTGAAAGCGAGGGAAGAACCGCAGTGGGGGCATTTCAGGATACCGCTGAGCCAGTGCCCCGCGGCGGCGCTGGGTACCCGCCGGGCGGAGCCGTGCCAGGTCTCGTAAGATTCCCGGACCCGGACCTGTGCCCGGTCAAAGAGCTCCTGGGAGATGAGTGGCTCGTGTACTCCTTCCCGGATAATCACTTCGCCCTCCCTTTTCTTCCCTCTGGCGGGAGGCGCGTAATTCCAGCGGATCTTACCGGTGTAAAATGGATTTTCCAAGATATAATGGATGACGCGGCGCTCAAATCGGTTGCCATTTCTCGTGCGCCGGCCGGAATTGTTTAAGAGGAGGGCAATATTCGATATGCTCTCCTGCTGGTTGACATAGAGGTCAAATATAGTTTTTACCACGGGGGCCTGTTCTGGATCTGGCACGGGGATCCCGTCATTCTTTGTATAACCATAGGGCACCATGCTGTTGTAACCGCCGTTCATGGCTTTCTGCATCATCCCGCGCTTTACTTCCCCTGAGAGCCGGATGGAGTAGTATTCGTCCATCCACTCCAGTATGCGCTCGATCAGATTGCCAAAAGGACCGTCGATGATCGGCTCGGAAACAGACAAAACGCTCACATCGCTCCGTTTCAGAAGGGATTTGTACAGTATGCTCTCTTCCTGGTTTCTCGCAAAGCGGCTGAATTTCCACACAAGAATTACATCAATAGGGTGTTCTTTGCTCTTGGCCAGGGCGATCATCTCCTGGAAAGCCGCCCGCTTATCGGCTTTTGTGCCGGATATGCCGATATCTTCAAATATGTGTTCTTTGTTTATGACAATATCATGTTTTTTTGCGTAATCCAGGATCAGCCGCCTCTGGGCCTCCGGGCTGTATTCATCCTGGTTCTCGGTAGAAACACGGATATAGGCTGCGCCGAACTGCATAGGTATCACACTCCCTATCTGTTTAATTCCGATAACATAAAATAAGCCTACCCGGTCTTCTTAGCGGCGGATAAACTCGGGTAGGCTTGTAAATAACTGCCCTGGGGGTCATACCACTAGGTGGATGTGGGCAGTTATTTATATTTACGTTTCTAATATACCATATTTTGGCTGTAATGTCAAATGGAAAAAGATAGTTTGCCTTTCAGATCTGGCTGTGATATGATATGTGCATGGGAAACCAGAGAGCCACAGGCGGCTACCCTCCGGCATTCGGAGGGGCTAAAACCCTCCAGACCAATGAGGAAAGGAGGGCGATAAGATGATTACATACAGTGAGTTAATACAAACTGGATTGTTCATTGTTGCTCTTGTAGGTCTTTGTTATAAGATTTTCAAGGACAAAAGGAAATAGCCGCCACTATTCGCAGTAGTGACGGCTGAACTACAAAAAGTTTAGCTTAAATATTGAGGGTAGCCGCTTCTCTGGTTTCCCTTTTGTACTATCAATATACCATGTAGCGGCTACAATGTCAATTGAAAAAAAGGGTAGATTGCCTTTCTTTTTGAATCTGGTTGTGATATGATATGTGCAGGACGGTTGCTGAAAATTTTTAAGGGAAAGGAATAAAGATGAATGGCGACAATAGAAAAACTTTTTCAGTCCATTATGTGTGGAACGCAAGATAAAAACATAAAATTTAGGGACTTGCAGAAAATACTTGAGACATTAGGTTTCGATTGTCGGATTAAAGGCGACCATTTTATTTATTACTACAGGGAATTGCCGGAAAATCTAAACATTCAGCCGTGTGGGAATATGGCCAAACCTTATCAGGTAAAACAGGTGAGAAACTATTTTTTGAAATATCGTTTAAAATTGTAGGAGGTTACGAGAATGTATAAATATGAGCGCATTATTTACTGGTCGGAGGAAGATAACGCTTTTATTGTAGAAGTGCCAGAGTTGGCCGGATGTATGGCAGATGGCGCAACGGTAGAGGAGGCGATTGCAAATAGCGAGGTTATTATCCAGGAATGGATAGAGGTTACAAGAGAAAGAGGGCTTGAGGTGCCAGAACCCAAAGGACGGTTAATGTATGCTTGAACCCGAAAGGGAGAAGGGAGAGCGGAAAATGCCAGTAATATCAAGATTCTACGGTATTGTAATTTAAATTTATTTTAGGCAGGCAGAACACAATCCGCCACATATTCATGTTATTTATGGCGAATATTTGGCAGAAATCGATATAAACACGGGAAAAATGTTAGTGGGTGACTTGCCGAAAAGAGCATTGAAAATGGTTGAGGAATGGACGGCGGCGAAGGTGGTGCAATGTTTTACACAGTGAAGAGCGTGGAGCCAAAAGACAATTATGTTTTATCTGTATTATTTACGGACGGAGTAAGAACGGAATATGACATTAAACCATTGTTTGAAAAATGGGAAGTATTTAATGATTTAAAAAATATATATGGATTATACCAGCAAGTCAGAGTTGATGCTGGAGGTTTCGGAATTAGTTGGAATGATGAGATAGACCTTGCAAGCGATGAATTGCGCTTAAATGGTTCGTCTGAGACCTTGTAAATTATGATGGGTAAAAAAACTATGTCAAGAGGGGTCTATTTGAAAACCGTTTCTACTCCATAACCACAATGGCGTATGTATATCAATAGGGACTATGTTCTTATTATTGCGATCAACAAAGCACTCATATATTGTTCCATCACATATAACCAGTAATTCATTATTTTTTCACCTGAAAGGTATGGAAATTTCTTTTTATTTTTTATAATCTTCGTTTTTATTGCATTAACACAATGATCGTTTTTCTCAAACAAGACATGAACATCCCCATCATAATCTTCAACGAATGTCTCACATAACCTCCGCCAAATTATTGGTTGCTTATTGGGTTGTAATGCCAATGAATATTGGACTATTTGGAACATGAGATAAAAGAAACGTGATGGTTCGGTTTCCTACAGGAAGGCAATTGAAGATACGAATAAAAAATTGTCCGGGTCAGTGACCGTTTCCATCTATTAAAGGGACTGACAGATGCCGCCAAAAAACATATCATGCAAATTCTCGCCGCAAATATCGGTATTCCCATAAAGGGTTCCAACCAGCAAAATCTATAATTTTTATAATGAACTGTAGTCTAACTTAAAATTCTTCAGAAAATTTACCTAAAAGGGGTTGACACGGAGAACAAAATGTGCGGTCGCCCTGGCCGTGCAAGTTTTTTGACTGGTACACCAATTAGACATAGTATATGAGCTTTAATGGACGAAAGAAGTACAACCCATAAAGCATAAGATAGTGAAAAGAGAAGGGGGGCTTGAAAATGGAAGAAATCAAATACATATACCGTGTCAATGGAGAAGAGAGAATGCCAACATTAGAGGAGAGGAAGAAGATGACAGCCCGGTTTGTGCGTGCACTTGGTTTCAGACCGGTACAGAGAGAGAAAGAAGAGAAAAAAGCTGCTGAGGAATAAGTAGCCAGTTAACTTATCGTTAAAGGATTTAGTTTGGAAGCCATTACAGAAAAGTTATGGGAGATCCGAGAAGCATATGAGGAGGTTCACATATTTTTGAGAAAAATTTAATTGACAAAATTTGTGCCATATTATATAGTAAATACGAAAAGAGAAAGGAGAAAAGGGAGAATTGCTACAATATAAAATAGAGATTATTCCAGAATTAAATAAAATAGGAATAAATACGACAACGGCAAAGAAAAGCGGTATTTTTGGACAAGATACAATGCGGAAATTTCGGAATGGTGATACTAATATTTCGTTAGAAGTTCTCAACCGCCTATGCTGCGTTTTAGAAATGCAACCAAGAGATATTTTGAAATTTATAGAAACGGATGAGGACAGAGAAAAAATAATCACAAAATTATGTGATATATTATAAAAGACACCAAATAATCAGTGCGGAACACAGTTGGGGCGGCAACAAAAAACCGCCCCAGCTGTAAAGAAATTATATTTCAAGGGAATTATAATTGTCAAAAGGGCAAGCTATGACGGATGGAAAGGAGAATAAAAATGATGGAGGTAATGCAAGAAATGGGAATGACAGATAAACAGTTTAACGGATTTGTAAGATTTGTACTTGATGACATCAAAGAAGTATTAGAACAATTGGAAGAAAGCAAGGCAAAAGAAAAACTTAAAAAAGTGGCGGAAAACTTGCAACAGACATTAGAGGATTAACACAAAGGGGAGGTTTGCCACTCCGCTGTAATTGTCAAGGGGGCAAGTCATTACCATTTGTAGACATCAGGAAATTAAAGGGGTTTGAAAGGGAATATCGCTTAAGAGTTGGGAATTTATGGGTTCTTTTTACAAAAGAAAATGATATTATAACTATCAACAACATATTGCGAGAGGACAGGCATGTAGTGGAAATGGAACTGTGGGCAAGGAGGGGATACCGTGAAAATAAGAGTTGGAAAATGTGAGAGCTGCGAATTGGTCAGGCCATACGAGAGAGGACTGGGAGCCTGGAGGTACCGCTGCAGCGTTGACGGGAAAGGCAGGAGAGGCGGCGATACCTGCCCGGGATACCGCGAGGATAAAGAGAGGATAAGAATGGCCAAAAATGTAGTACAGACGATTGACAGTGACAGAGGCTGTAGTGTGCCGGATTACTTTTGAGAATCGGTAGTTCCTGGGGCGCCTGTTGCCAGCAGACGCCTTTCTTTGTGTATACCCTACAGAATACAGCCATCCAGTTTGGACACGAAACATTTTTGCCGTCGCAGTACTGGGTCAGTATCGGCTGCTGGACATTTGGGCGGGACAGGTAATTGCTGAAGATCTCATCCACTACCCGGCTTATGCTGTCGAAGATATTGCGGCCGGAGATCCATTTATGGTCATAGGCGGTTGACGTGGTGATAGTGAAGTCATACCCTTTGTTTCGGTACCACTCCGTGTAGACCCGGTTCAAGGTAAAGGACTGGATGGCGAGCACATTTGCCTGGATCGTTGCCTCCGGCCATGTGGAGTAGATCTCGCTGCTCGCCACATTTTTAATATAATCTTTATATTTCACATAGTAGTTTTTTGCCCTGGAATCCCTTGGCGGGCCGTCGTGGACGACAACGTATTCGGGGATGACAACCCGGCTGAGAACAATTTCGCCAGTCTCCTCTACCGTCTTTATTTCACTCTCCGCAATTTTCGGCGGATAATCTCCCCAGAGGGTGTGGTCGGGGATGACAAATAACTCCGCACTGTCCGGTTCTTCCTGGTCTGTCGGGATCAGATTTACATTCTGGATAGCTGTCTCGCCGGAAAAGATCTCGGCGCCGTTTACCTCCACTGTCTCAAAACCAGGAGCGCTGATATAGATGGTGTATTCAGAGTACGGCTTATTTGCTGTCGGCTCCATAGAGTATTCCAGGGGAGGAGACTCCAGCCTGATATCATTGAGCTGGCCCTGGCTGTCCGTACTCGCCTCTTCCACGGTCTGATCCGGGGCATTTTCTGTTGTTATCCGGATTCTCGCCCCCTCGACGGGGCGGTTGTTCTGTTCAGAGACTACATTGATGTTCAGTGTTCCATATTCCATAGAACCCCCATTTCCCGTGCCCTGCTTAAGCGGTGCAGGCATCGGATAAATGCATAGATTAGTATAATGTATGAACAAATTGTGAAAAGTGTGAGTTTTCACTTGACTTTTTATGCCAGCGATATATAATTAACATGCTAATGATTTGCACACTAATAATTAATAAGTTAAAAGAAAGGTGTGAGGATTTGGAAAAGGAAGAGCAGATCCGGCCATATGAGCCGAGTGAAGTTACCCACCGCATGGTATTGACCAATCAGATGCATAAAAAGCTGTTGGAGAAAAGTGTGGATGGATTCGGCCTGCACCGCGCACAGCACCGGCTGCTGATGACGCTTGCCTGCAAAAAGTTTTCTTCCCAGGTCGATCTCGCAAAGCATCTGGAGGTGTCTCCCGCGACCATCGCCGTAACGCTGAAAGCTATGGAGAAAGCCGGTCTCATCAATAAGAGAATGCGAAGGGAAGATAACCGGGTAAATTTTGTGGAGCTGACTGAGGCCGGAAAAAAGATCGTCGAGGAGAGCGGGGAGGTTTTCCAGGCGCTGGATCAGACGATGTACCGCGGTTTTTCGGAGAAAGAACGGGAACAGCTCGGTCATTTTTTTGACCGCATGTATGAAAATATGCAGCAGACAGAAAAGAGACAGAAAAATGAGGAGGAGAGAGATGGGACAGTATAAAAAATATGTAAAACCCTACTTGTCGGCCTTTATCCTCGGCCCGATCTTTATAATCGTAGAGGTTCTGGGTGAGGTGATACTGCCGAAACTGATGTCAGTCATTATCAATATCGGCTGTGGGCAGGCGCCGGGAGTCGAGGCGAAAGGCTCTGGCTTTGTACTAATGATCGGCGGCGCCATGATCGCGACGGCGTTTCTCATGATGCTGGGCGGTGTCCTGGGGGCCTACTTTGCCACAAAGGCATCCGTAAATTTTGCGGCGGATCTCCGCCACGACATGTTCGCCAAAGTACAGAAATTTTCTTTTGCCAATATAGAAAAATTTTCTACTGGTTCTCTCGTGACCAGGCTGACAAATGACGTTACAAATATGCAGAATGTAGTTGCCATGGGTCTGCGCATGATGCTCCGTGCCCCCGGCATGTTGTTAGGTGGGCTGATTATGGCATTTATCATGAACGCCAGACTGGCGCTTGTGCTCTGTGTCGTCATACCGCTTCTGGTTATTGCGCTTGTACTTATTATGAGAGTGGCGTTTCCCCGGTTTGATGTCATGCAGAAAAAGATTGACTCGCTGAACTCCCGGATCCAGGAAAATATTACAAACCAGCGGGTGGTCAAATCATTTGTGAGGGACGATTTTGAGCGCGAGACATTTGACCGGGCCAGCATTGAACTGAAAGATAAGACGCTCCATGCCATGAAGGTAGTGATCGCCACGATACCAGTCATGACGCTGGCTATGAATGTCACAACGATGGCGGTTGTGTGGTTTGGGGGAAAACAAATCCTGGCAGGGGATATGCCGGTGGGGGATCTGACTGCTTTTACTACATATGTGACCCAGATCCTCATGTCACTTATGATGGTGTCCATGATCTTCATACAGGGATCACGTGCCATTGCTTCCTCCAATCGTATTCTGGCCGTGCTGAATACAGAGATCGACCTGAATGACGATGAGGCGGACAAAAAAGAACTCCCGGTTACCCGGGGAAAAATCGAGTTCCGTCATGTGGGATTCCGCTATTATAAAAAGCACAGGGAAAATGTATTGCAGGACATTACCTTTACGGCAAATCCGGGGGAGACGATAGGGATCATCGGTTCCACGGGATCCGGCAAGAGCTCGCTTGTGCAGCTGATCCCCCGGCTCTACGACTGTGATGAGGGAGAAGTGCTGGTAGACGGGGTAAATGTAAAGGATTACTCGCTGGAAAATCTGAGAAACGGCGTTGCTATGGTACTGCAGAAAAACACATTGTTTTCCGGCACGATCATGGATAATCTGCGCTGGGGGGATGAGACGGCCACAGACGAGGAGGTCTATGCCATGGCGGAGACCGCTCAGGCAGATCTGTTTGTAAAGGATTTTACGGAGGGCTATGACACTGAGCTGGGACAGGGCGGCGTCAATGTGTCCGGCGGGCAGAAACAGCGGCTCTGTATCGCGAGGGCGCTTCTGAAAAAGCCGAAGATCCTTATTCTGGATGACAGCACAAGTGCGGTGGACACCGCCACAGAGGCAAAAATACGGCAGAGTTTTTCGACAACATTAAAGGATACTACAAAACTAATCATTGCCCAGCGCATTTCTTCTGTAGAGGAGGCTGACCGGATCCTCGTCATGGATGAGGGACGGATCGTTGGGCAGGGAACCCACAGGGAACTGATGGGGAGCTGTGAGACCTATCAGGAAATTTATTATTCCCAGAAAGAGAAAGAGGAGGTGGCAGGATGAGTCCGAGACATGGAAGGCCGGGACCTGGGGGACCGGGGAGAATGGGTGGCGGAAAGCCGCAAAATACTGGTGCAACGATAGGCAGACTGTTTTCCTATATGAAAAAAGACGTGGGCCGGGTGATCGCAGCGCTCTTGTGCGTGGTCGCCAGCAGCGCCACGATGCTGGCCGGTTCTTATCTCCTCAAACCGATCATCAATGACCTGAGGGATGCTGCGGTCGAGGTGGCGAAGGCAGCAGCGGGGGACAGGGCAGGCCTGATTGCCGCCGCTGTCACACAGTTGACATATGGGATTGCTATAATGCTGGCAGTATACGGTGTGGGCATTGTGACAAGCTATCTGCAGCAGCGGATCATGATCGGCGTGTCCCAGAGGGCACTGATCCGCATCCGCAAAGATTTATTTGACCATCTTCAGACGATGCCGGTCCGTTACTTTGATATGAACAGCACCGGGGACATTATGAGTCGTTTTACGAATGATGTGGATGTGATCGGAGAACTTCTGAACAACACGGTGACGCAGCTTTTGTCGGGCATTATCAGTATCGTCGGCACACTGGCGATTATGTTTGCTGAGAATATCTGGCTCGCGCTTTTGACAGTCCTTCTTGTGCCGGTTATGATCAAGGCCGGAACAGGCATTGCGAAAAGAAGTTCGAAGTATTACCGGGAGCAGCAAAACGCGCTCGGGAAGTTAAACGGTTACATTGAGGAGACTGTGACAGGGCAGAAGGTAATCAAGGTGTTCTGCCATGAGGGCAAGGCCGTGGAAGAGTTTACGGGCCTGAATGATGATCTGAGGGGTAAACAGATCCGGGCACAGTTTTTTGGCGGTATCATGGGGCCGGTTATGGGGAACATCGGCCAGGTGTGCTATGGCCTGACAGCCGCTATCGGGGGTCTGTTTGTGCTGGGGGGATCGCTGACTGTCGGCGGCCTCACGATCTTTGTACAATATTCCCGCCAGTTCAGCCGGCCGATCAATGAGCTGGCGATGCAGGTGAACACGATATTTTCCGCTCTCGCGGGTGCAGAGAGGGTGTTCCTTATTATGGATATGGAGCCGGAAGAGGCAGACGCTCCCGATGCGGTGGAGATGGATGAAGTCCGGGGTGAGGTTGTCATGGAGCACGTCACGTTCGGCTACGACCCGGATAAGATCATTTTGAAAGATATCAATCTGTACGCCCATGCCGGACAGAAGGTGGCCTTTGTCGGTTCTACCGGCGCCGGCAAGACGACGATCACGAATCTTTTGAACCGCTTTTATGATATCGGAGAGGGCAGCATAACGATTGATGGCATCCCGCTGAAAGGATATAAGCGGGACAGTCTCCGAAGCCATATCGCCATGGTGCTCCAGGACACCCACTTGTTCAGTGGGACAGTCAGAGAGAATATCCGCTACGGGCGTCCGGACGCCACAGACGAGGAGGTGGAGCAGGCGGCAAAGACGGCCAGTGCCCATTCCTTTATTATGAGATTGGAGGACGGATACGATACGATGCTCGAGGGTGACGGGATTAATCTCAGCCAGGGGCAGAGACAGCTTCTCAATATTGCCAGGGCGGCGGTATCTGTCGCGCCGATCCTTGTGCTGGATGAGGCCACCAGCTCCGTTGATACCCGGACCGAGATGCATATCGACCACGGCATGGAACGGCTTATGAAAAACCGGACTACCTTTGTCATCGCCCACCGGCTCTCCACCGTGCGCAACGCAGATTGCATCATGGTGCTGGAACAGGGGGAGATTATTGAGAGAGGGACCCACTCCGAACTGCTGGAAAAGAGGGGAAGATATTACCAGCTCTACACCGGGGCTGTTGAGCTGGCATAATCTGTTTTTTTCTGGACAAATGGTGAAGGATGTTATAAGATGTTATAGGTTAGGGGAAAACAAGGTTTTGAAAGGAGAGATTTTGATGTTTGTCAATAGGAATAAAAGGATTATCAGTCTGGTACTGTGCGCGGCTTTTGTGTCCGGCACACTTTTTGCGGGCCATTACCGGGCGGAGGCGGTGGAAAAGGAGAACATCGTCACCGGCTCCGGTGTGAGCGGTTCTGTTGTGAGCGGCTCCCCGGTCACACCGGTCACACCACAAGATCCCATTCCAGAGCCGTCTGCCCCGCAGGTCGATACGAGCAAGATCGCGCTGAGCAAGACGAAAGCAAATCTTATGGCGGGCAAGAAACTCACTCTCGTGATCACAGGCACACAGAGCCCGGTGACATGGGTAAGCAAGAATCCGGCGGCGGCTACGGTCTCTGCGGCCGGTGTTGTGAAAGGCGTGAAAAAGGGTTCTGCGGTTATTGTGGCAAATGTAGACGGCATTACATTATCCTGTACCGTCAGAGTTGTGGCAAAGATGAGCAAAAAAGATTTTGGCAAATTTAAGGGCGAGAATTTTATCAGTTTCTGCCAGAGAAAGGGTTATAACCACGGGTACGCATGGTGGCATCAGTACAAGGGAAACGGCAAAAAGAAGAAAACGTACCG
>CANRMO010000008.1 GCA_947631755.1 uncultured Lachnospiraceae bacterium
CATTTAAGAAGTGTTTTTGCATTTCTTATTTTAAGGTGTAGCCTGCTCTTCAGAAAAAATGGGGAAACTCAAAAGTTACGCTGTATTGTATTCCACCGATTCATATGATATAATTCTAAAATATTCAAATATTATATTTGCTAAATACACCTATACATATTAAGAGAAAGGATATCCATGAAAAAAATTAAAATGATCTCAATGATATTAATTTTCTGTATGCTATGTTCAGCTTGTGGGGGGACTTCGGAAGAAGTTGCCCCCATTCATACCGAAAACACAGAAACAAACAAGCTTGCCCCCTATCTGAGTATTACCCGGTCGTTTTATTCAGAGGAATCTGAATCAGGGATGAGCAGCAAATGCTTTTTTTATGATATTGAAGAAAAGAAACTGGAACAAAAAGGAACGGTATCATATACTTCTTCACATCCACTTACTCTGTATTCAACCAGAAATGATAAGATATACTATTCGGCCTTTAGCGGAAAAGGGAAAGGAAACCAGATTTATTTAGATAATAATGAAACCGGAGAAAAAAAGACGGATCAGTTTTGTGATTTTAATTATTTGATCCAGTGCGGGGAACAATATTTTATGGCAGCTGAATTACTACACCATTACTGTATTGAACCAATTGTCTGTGATGCGGAGTTTCAGAATTGCAGCCGCGTTATGTTCGATAAGAAAGATGACCGTTTCACATGGATGGTAAGTACGGTTCCAAAGGAAAATAAAATAGTTTTCTCTCATTATTCAGACAATGAAATGAGAGAAGCAGATGACGTAGAAGGTGGTAATGCACCTTCTAAAATTGCCATGCTCGATCTGGAGACAAAAAAGACAGAAACTGTTTATGAAACGAAATATTATATAGACGGAATAGCATGTGAGGGAAAAAAGCTGATATTAAGTTGTGCACCAAATGGGGTTACTACCAGACAGAAACATAAAATCTATGAGGTAAATTTAGATACAAAAAAGAGTGTAAGACTGAAACTGCCTTTTTATATAATGGATCAAATGGCTCTCTATAACAATATTCTGTATTTCTTAGGCTGGAAGGGGGATACAAGGGGCATATATGCTTACAATCTTACTACAAAAGAATATGACGTTATTATGGAAGAAGTAGAAGATGAATTTATCAATGGATTTTCATTAAATTATTAATCTGAAAACAGTCCCGCAAGTTGCTTTCACTCTTCCCACAATACCAGAACCTCTCTCTTATAATTGCTTTTCTATAACGATTATAGATTCTTCATTTTTTCCAATCATTTCTACGGATATCTTGTTAACTATTGCTGTAAATGTATCATCCATATTCTCTAATTCTTTATATGCTATTTTTAACTCATCTACTGTTTGCAGCTTTCCTATCGTCATATGTGGCTTATATCCAAATCCTAAATCAAACTGCTTAAATTCATTTTCATATAAGACCTTATGAATAGCACATATATCATCGGCACCAGTTTTAATATCAAGAAATAAATAATTTCCAAAACTATCCTCCTGCATACTAATTCCATTCATTACAATTTTAAAGGGCTTAACATTTTGCAATCTTTTATTTAATATATCTTTGATTTCTTCATCACTTGTCTCATTCTCAAAGGGAAAAACAAGAGTAATGTGTGGCCGGACCAGTTGAGCCAATGGGTCATATTTATTTCGAATACCATCTATCACTTCCATATTTTGAAATTCCGGAAATATCATAATTGTTCGTATACTCATTGTTACCTCCTCATCAACTTCAAATAAGTACATACGTTCAAACTCTATATTTCTATAGCAAAATATAACAGTTATTAAATGCTATAAATTTCGTCACTTGAGAACAGAAATTTAACTCTTTCTTGCTAATTGTAAATCAATAGTATCATTAATAGTGATCATACCACCATGTTTATTAATTGCTTCCTGGATTTTTTCAAAGAACTCTGTTCTAATATTTTCTTCAATTGCAATATGGTCTGAATATGTTCCAAGAAGTTCAATATATTCTTTTGCAGAAAAAACACGTTCACGATAAAACAACTCGTATCTAATATCTGCAAAACCATATTTGTTTGCAATCATTGCTCGCTCTTTCGCCTGTTCTTCCGTATATTCAGATATTGTTTCACGTTCTTTATTGTAGTACTTGTTATAATATTTATCATAGATTTCATCTATCTCTTGTGAAAGTGCAGGATTTCCTTTATCACGATATGGATGATTCGCAAAACGTGCAAAAACACCTCCATTTTTCAACATAGAAAATACTTTTTCATATCCGATTTTCTCTGGCACCCAATGGAATGCAGTTGCGGAGAACACCAAATCAAATGCATTGTCTTCAAACATTGTATCCTCAAATTTAGCTGTAATTACCGAAAATTTTTGATACTCTTTAAATTTATCTTTTAGCAATTCAGAAAAATGCTCTCCACATTCAACTGCTGTCAATTGGCATCCAGTCGTTAACATCGGAGCCGTCGCCTGTCCGCTACCACTTCCAACCTCAACTACATTGCTATTTTCATTAATAGGAACATAGCTAAATAATGCCTGATACAATTCTTTAACATAGCCAGGGCGCAATTTTTCATATGTAGACGCTACCGTATCAAATGTCCATTCCAATCCTTTCCATGCCGTCACACCAACACACCTCCAAATTCAAACCTTTTAAATTGATTATAACATGAATCAAACCAGATAGGGATAAAAATAGATAGGTAAAGGCAGGAGTACAGATTTTCTCCTGCCTTTACCTGTTTGGAGGCAGTTTACAGATTGGTACGCCACATGTATTCCTGTTCCATTTCCCGCATTTCCTCGTCTGTGGAAATGTCCACAATCCCGACATAGGAATAGTAGATGTCAATTGCATGCGTCCGCTTACCGTCCTGCCTTACCCGTTCATGGACTACGATTTTATCCACAAAGGCATTGAGGATTTCAGGTGTGAGTTCGTCAATACGGGGATATTTTTTCGTGACGGCTATCAATATCTATACCCATCCACTTTTTAAGACTTTGTATCCGTTTCTGAAATCACACCGCAGTTTACGAATGAAAACTTACCGATTTCAAATTTGTGTGCTGTGATTTTCTCAGATAATTACCCGTAACATAAACATACACACTTTATTTCATTCTCTCAGCACAAACCGAATATGATAACTATCCAAACTTTCATCGCTTTAAAACTTTGTTACCCATTTTAGCATATCAGATGTAATAGCCTCTTCACTCACAATTTTATCATTCTCGATTGTAAAGACTGGTGCCAGACTTCCTGTATGTGCTTCCGGGTTCTTATGCCCTTGCTGTACTCCATGTATGCCTCGGTCATTGGCATCCACCCTTGAAACACTCATACTCAGTACCTGTTGATTGCTTTGTATGGAAGCTGGCATCTTCACGTGAAAAACATTTCCTTGTATTGTAAGACTTTGCGGAGCAAAGGATACAGAAAGAGTTAAATTCTCAGAATTATCAATATTCATACATACTTTACTCCTCCACATTTTCACTTTTCATCCAATCAACACATTCTTCCCCTCAAAAACAAACCCATACCTGGGAATCCGCCCTTTTTCTACATCAAGATTCAGTAATGCCATAATCAATTTCCCATTATTTGTTATATTATACGAAATCCACCTCCATAAATCAGTCGTTCTAAAGGTATTGCTATGGCAGAGGAAATTTGCCAAAAATATCGCCGTGAAGGCCAGTTCTTTGATGAAATATTAAAGGCAGGTGAATAAAATGGAAAACTCTTACACTTGAAAAACGTCAACTTTGTGATATACAGGGACGGCTGTCTGAACTTGCGCTAATGATGAAGTAAACGGACTCAAAAAAACCGGCACCACTTTTTCTTCGGAAATAATGTACTAGTATTGCATAAGCACATACAGGAATATGCAGAAGACACAGGATACCCACGCTTAAAAACGGTAACACAGGGATTATAAGTATGTACGTCTGGGAACGCTGTCGCTGCCTGCAGGAATTGACCTGCTGACAGGAGAAGCGATCCCGTTAGTCAGTGAAAGCCATAAAAGTTCCGATTTCATCCGGTTCTTAAAAATACTAGATGAAAAGTACCCGGAAGGCGATACAATACGCTTAATACTTGATAACCACTCAGCACACACATCAAAGGAAACGAGGCTGTATCTTGCAACACTTCCGGAAGACAGATTTGTATTTGTGTTTACGCCAACACATGCATCATGGCTCAATATGATTGAAAGCTTTTTCAGCAAGATGGCAAAACAAATGCTGAAGGGGATTCGAGTACATTCAAAAGACCAGTTATCGGAACGCATCTACCACTATTTTAATGAGATCAATGCAGACCCAATTGTCTACCATTGGAGATATAAAATGGATGAGATTGATCCTAATGAAGCGTGATTAATTTAATCTATCAACTATTTAATATTCATTGTACTAGGCAGGGTATATCTATCGCTACTGGCATGATCTGAAAGAGATTTACTATCAAAAACAGACACATGTGCAGCTTGCACAGGCCTGTAAATAATGGTTGATACTGTTTTTTTGAATCCCGAACAAGTTTATCAAAATCTGATTCATATAATCGGTCTTGTGTAATCCGATATTTTTCATATTCGCTTTCTGCCCAGTCCTGCATTGTCATTGGAATGTGTCTTTTTGCTCTGGCTTCAGCAAAGTCCAAAATAGCATTCACGATAAGGCCTAAATCGTGTAATTCCTCTTTTGAAAGATAATTTTTCGCAATGGCAACATCCGATTTTAAAATTTTGCCATCCGGAGCCTTTTTCCAAGTAGATAATCCCATATGGTCTTTTGTACTGTCCGCACGGGTATATATAATTTCCGCGGCTGTCTGATTTGAAACCGCATAGTGAAGCTGATTCTGAATTTTTGCGAAAAACACCTTGGTCATAGGAGCGTTTTTGTCATAATCCATACTGGTGGCATATATATCTGTGAGTTTTTGGTAAAATCGACGCTCACTCAAGCGAATTTCACGGATTTCCTCCAATAATTCCTCAAAGTAATCCTCGTTAAGAAATGCACCATTTTCCATACGCTTACGGTCGATAACATAACCCTTCTTTGTATATTGTGACAATACTTTCGTTGCCCATCTTCTAAATTGCGTTGCTCTTATGGAATTAACTCTGTAACCTACAGATATTATTGCATCCAAATTATAATGGTCAATTTCTCTGTTTACATTACGTTTGCCCTCTTGTTGAACTACTCGAATTTTTTGAGTAGTTGAAATCTGCTCTAATTCACCCGATTTATATATTTCGCCTAAATGATATGTAATTGTATTGGATTCCACATCAAATAAAAGTCCCATCATTCGTTGAGACATCCATAGTGTACCATCCTGATATATTACTTCTATTCCATCAGCGTGAGATTGTTCCTCAAATATAAGGAACTCAGCAGCACTACTTCGAATTGTTAATTCATTTTTTGCCATAAGAATTCATTTGTCCTTTCACAAACATGTATCTGGCAGTGATTTTTTTACTCATATTTAAAAAACCTGCTGCTATAAATAAGACATCCGTTGAAGCCAAAAAGTATCTTGACCCCAACATCATTTTTTTAGATTATATCAGATATTAGATATTTTGTGTACTTATAAATCAGAGAATATTTTCGCTTATAGGGCGATTTAGTAAAATTCAGCTTTCACGGTTGACATTTTAAACTTTTCATGTTACAGTTTGTTTTACAAAGTAAACCGAAAACAGTACAGACTATGACAGGAAAAGGCAGGGGACGAAAATGCTCAGACGATATTTATTTGCAATATTTATATTTATACTGTCTGCCGGGATATCCGGGTGCAGTACCACAGGGCAGGAGAACCGGGCTGTACACGGGACAGATACCGGGCAGTCCAAAAACGGTGAGCCGGAAATGTCCCCGGAGATGTCCGCCAGCCCCTCCCCAAAAGCAGATGCTCCCTTAGCAGCGAACGAAAAATACGGAATATCCCTGCCACAGCCGGAGCAGTTCGCCACGGAATTAAAGAATCTGATCTACTGGAACCATGCATCAAAAATATATAAAGATGACGCCGCAGACATTTACAGCGACATGAAGAGGGCGGGATTGCTTGGACAAAACGTGACAGCGCAGGTTTTTTACAAAGAAGAATACTGTGAGGATTACGACTATCTGGAAAGTAATTTCTACTCCGTCGCAGTCCGCGTCCCCGCATTGGACAAATATTCTGGCGGGTGCAGCCTGTTCGAACTGAGGTATAACACAAAAGGCATGGCTTCTGAAATCGACACAGATTTCGAGTGGGAAGAAGAACAGGATGAAGACGCGACACAAAAAAAGAGCCAGTATGCAGAATATGGCACGATCACTCTCAATTTGACTGAAAAGGAGGCAGAAAACACCCCAGAGCTCCATCTGACAGAGGAGGAAAAACAGGAGAAACAGGCAATCATTGAAAAGATTAAAAAAGAGATACAAAAGACCGGGGATCTGTCTGAGAACGATATCTATATCCATGATTTCACTCTGGCTGACACCCATTATTCGGGCTGCATCATTTTCCGCGATACCGGGAATAAAGATTATATGCCCTATGGCTGGGTACATGGCCTCATCCTGTACCCTGGGAAAAAAATGCAGAAAGAACCCATTGTCGACTTTTCTTACCGGTACACAACCGCATTTAACGGCGGCGGGTATTCTAAGGATGCCGCCATCCGCCTCGCCAAAGAACAGGAAGAATCCATAATAACAGATAACTGCCTGCTGGTGTACCGGGCGGAGGACAAAAAATGGATCGAAAAGAAAGAATTTCTGTGATCCCTCAACCGGAGTCCTTTTGTTCGCACCATTTCTGGAAACAGACAAAATTCCAGATACTCCCAGCCAGATAGCTGTTTTCTTCCGGGTTTTCATAATATTTTTGGAGGACGAAATACACGGCCTCAGGCCGGAGCACATCGTATCTGGCCACCGCATCCGCCGACAGCGTATCCAGCACATACTCTCTCAGCTCATAGGGCAGCCAGTCATTCACCGGCATGACAAATCCCTCTTTTTCGCGGTAGATCATTTCTTTTGGCAGATACTTCTCCGCCGCCTTTTTCAGCAGATACTTCGTCTCGCCGCCGCGCATTTTAAGGTGCCCGGGCAAACCCGCCAGATACTCCACCAGGCGGTGGTCGAGAAACGGTGTGCGCACCTCAAGGGAATGGGCCATGGACAACATGTCAGTGTATTTCAACACCTGATCCGGCAAAAGGATCTCGCTGTCGTACTGGAGATTCCGGTTAAGCACATCCCGCCCCGTCAGTCTGCTCCTGGCCTCCCTGACCATCCGCAGCGTCTCCTTCCTCCTCACATACTCTCCAAAGCGGTCACTTAGAAACAGCCCTTTCTCCTCATCCGTCAAAAGCAGGATGCGGTAGGAGAGCAGATCCTCCTGTCCCCCGGAAAACTGATACATCGAATCCAGATAGGCAAGTTCCTTTTCCATGGGTCTCAGCTTATCTTTTTCCGGCTCCACTTCCCGCTCCTTACACTCCGCATAATACTCCATGGGAAATGACATCATATGGGGCAGGTAACTTCCAAATAGCTCGTCTGCCCCGTCCCCGGACAGCGCGGCCTTTACCTCCCGGGACATGACCTCCGCCATCAGATACGTGGATACCGCCCCGGAAAAGGGTTCGTCAAAAGCGGCCGCTATGCGGTCCATCCGCTCTATCACATCCCCAGCCGTGATTCGGTGGACAACATGCCGTATACCATATCTCTCCGCCAGTTTCCGGGCAAAAAGAACATCCGACTCCTTCTCGTACTGAATGGCATGGGCCACCTCGTGCCCCAGGGTGAAGCTGGCAAGTTCTTCTGTCATGCCGGATGCTATGGCGCTCACCAGGGAGGAGTCCAGTCCCCCGCTGAGAAAACTCCCCACCCTCACATCCGCCCTCATGCGGATCTTCACCGAATCCTCAAGCAGTTCCCGGATACGGTCAACGATCTCCTCTTCTGTGGAGGCTTCGCCGTCACCGCCGGAATAATAGTCCGAGAGCTGCCAGTACCTCTTCCTCTCGATTCTGCCGCCCGGCGGGCAGATGATCATCTCTCCCGGCATCACAGAATAAATATCCCGGTACGCCGTCTCCGGGGCATTGACATTTTTAAATGAAAAATAATGGTACAGGGCGCGGTCGTTCCACTCCATCCCACAGTCAGGATATTCCTGCATAGCTTTGATCTCTGAGGCAAAGAGAACTACCCCTTTCGGCGACAGACTGTAATACAGCGGTTTTACCCCCATCCGGTCCCGGTACAAAAAAAGTGTCTCCCGCTCACAGTCCCACAGGGCAATGGCAAACATACCATTGAGTTCTGTGACAAATCCCGGGCCGTACTCCAGATACATCTCAACCAGCACCTCGGTGTCTGAATGGCTGGTCCGGAATACATGTCCCCGCTCTTCCAACTGCCGCCGCAGCTCTGCGTGGTTGTACACCTCCCCGTTCCAGACAAGGCACACCCTGCCCGCCCGGTCGCACATAGGCTGCTTTCCCTCATCCAGATCCACGATAGCAAGCCGGCGGGAAGCCAGATTGACCCGGCCATCACTCCACACCCCCTCCCCGTCCGGCCCCCGGTGGGCGATCCGCTGCGCCATCCGGCGCAGCAATCCATCCTCTCTCTTTCCTGTAAAACCACATATCCCACACATCGTTTCTTTACACTCCTCTCTTCTCATGGTATCATAAACTCAAAACGGGTACAAAAGGAGACTCACATGAACATCATCCTTCACATAGGGAATTATAAAACTGGCAGTACCGCACTGCAAAATTACCTATATCTGAACCGCGCCCTGCTGGCAGAACAAGGTATCTGCTATGAGGGGGCGGACGAACCTCCCCTCTGCTGCCACGCCTCTTTCACCTACAGCCTGCTGCGGGCCGCCCTGCAGCAGCTTGATCTCTTCGGGCCCTATGCCGCCCACCCCCTGTGGGGCCATATCCGGGAGACGCCGGAGATGCTGTGGGCACAGATCTGCGACGCCGCAGAGCGCGCGCACTGCCACACGGTCCTTCTGTCCCATGAGTCTATATTCTGCGAGACCATGCGCACTTTCGCCGGCCTGCACGGCACTCTGGACAGAGAAACGGAACTCCAAATCCTGCACACATTACACAGCCTGCTGCACCGTCTTGTCACCCCGAAAAGCAACCGGGTTGACATCTATCTCTATCTGCGCAGACAGGATGACTACCTGGAATCCCAATATAACCAGTACATCAAAGCTCCCTGGTATGAGGAACCGCTGCCGCCGCTGCCGGATTTTGAATCGTTCGTCCGCCTTCAGCCAGTCACCCTTGATTACCAGAAGCCGCTAGAGCTCCTGGCCGGACTGTATGGCCGGGAACACCTGCACGTGCGCGCCTACACCCCCGGCGACGATATCTATCGGTCATTCTGTTCCACCGCCCTTGGAAACGGAGGCGGAGAATGTTCCACAAAATGGAGAAAACCGGACACCTCAATGGAAAACCGGAGTCTTTCCCTGGACGCCCTCTTCTTTAAACAGCGGTTTCTCTCCGGGGAAGCAGCAAGGAATCCCGTGATCGGAGAAATCCTTTCCGCCTACAGCAGCGACCATCCGGACGCCTGCCGCTATACGCTATTTACACCGGAGCTGCACGCTGAGATCGCCCGGGCATACAACGAAAAAAACCGGCAGATCAATCAGGACTACATTCACAATTCGTCTGACCATCTGCCGGAGATAACATATTCAAAAGATAGAATCCCGTACCCGGGCCTTGCGCCGGAACATCTGATGAAGATTATGGATTATCTGGGAACTTCCCGGAAAGATTACTGACACAGGCGATCAGTACTTGCGGTCCGGGAGAGTTTTCTCCGCCTCTTCCGCCGGGAACACACCCTCCTCCATGTACTGGACCTGGTCAACTTTTTCCCCTTTCTCCAGTTTCTGGATCAGCTCTGACACAAACGGTCCCTCCAGAGGATTGCACTCAACATCAACATGGATATCCCCGTCAATCATCGCCTGGAACCCGTCTTTTGTGGCGTCAAAAGAAATCATGATGATATCGCCCTTCGGCCCGCAGCTCTTGCCGGCCTCTTTGATGGCCTCAATCGCGCCAAACGCCTCATCGTCGTTCTGACATACAACAACGTCAATGTCATCATATTTTTTCAAAAATGCTTTCATAACCGCGTTGCCGCCGTCCTTTGTAAAATCGCCGGACTGTTTATCCAGAAGTTTCCACTTCTTCTGTTTCTTCGCCGCTTTCTCAAAACCCTCTGTCCGGCCCGTCGTCGCCGAGGCGCCGTTGGAACCGAGGATCGTCACGATATTGATTTCTTCCGAATCCCTTTTCTCTCTCTTTAAATAATCTGCCAGCCAGTTCGCCGCGTCTGTCCCCTCTTTCGTAAAATCAGACCCGACCCAGCAGGTGTACAGGGATTTGTCGGCACTGATGTTCCGGTCAACCACGATAACCGGGATATCCGCTTTCTGTGCATCTTTGAGCACATCGTCATAGCCGTCCTCCACGATTGGATCGAGAACGATATAATCCACTTTATCCGAGATAAATTTTGCGAGCGCGTCTAACTGTGTCTTCTGATCGTTATTGCAGTCAACAAAATCGAACTGGTAGCCGTTCGCCTCGGTAAATGTCTCTTTCATAGACTGTGTCTGGGCCAGACGCCAGCCGGACTCCGAGCCGACCTGGGCAAAACCAACGTGGATCAGGCCACCACCGGAAGAACCGCCCCCCGCCGGAGTTTCCTCTTTCTTTGTCTCTTCCTTTTTCGAATCCTGTGCCGCACCGGAGCCCCCGGAAGATGTACCTGTCGATGCGCCATCCGTTTTGATCACTGCGTCCCCCTGGGGCGTCAGCACGATCATATCACTGCTCCCGCAGCCGGTAAACAGAAACATCATGACGCCAAGCAATATGGCAAGAATATTTTTCTTCATTTTCACAGCTCCTTTTCATCAGATAATAAATTTATTCACTTCGTCCTCTAAGTTGTCCGTTGCCTTGAGATTGCTCTCCGACTGCTCTTTATTCTCATAGAGATCTCTTGAGAGGTCGCTGACGCTCTCAGTCACGCTCTCAATATTCTTTGTGCTCTCCTCCACCGCGAGCAGGATGCCAGACATCGACTGCCTGATCGTGTCGATCTCCCCCGCCAGCCGATTCGCCTGCTTCATGCAGTCGTCCATAACGGTGTAAAACCGCTCCGCGTCACTGCTGTAACTGTTTCCTGTCTGGATCAACTGCCCATAACCGTACATTGTCTGCTCGTTGAGGAAATTCAGCATCCTCTCCGCCTCTTTTGCGAGGTCATGGACTGTGGACAAAACGACCCTGCTGATCGCCTGGATCTCCTCTGCACTGTCCGTTGTGTCCTTGGACAGCTTGCCGATCTCCCCGGCGACAACGGCAAATCCCCGGCCGGCCTCCCCGGCCCTGGCCGCCTCAATATTGGCATTGAGCGCCAGAAGTTCTGTCTGGGAGGAAATCTCCAGGATCTTGTCAGTCAGCACACCGATATTCTGGACCTGCCGGGACTCTTCCAGCTTAGCTTTCAGAGAAGCCTCAATCTCCGCCGCCATCTCCTCCACTTCTTTTGTCCTGCCCTCTGTCTCACTGACAAGCCCCGAAGCTTTCTTGTCAATATCCGACGCCAGCTTTGTGCCGTCTGTCACCTGGCGGTCCATCCGCTTCACATACTCATTCATGCGGGCCATGGCCTCATCCACTTCCTGGACACTGGCCGTTGTCTCCTCCATAGCGGCGCTCATCTGTAGGATATTGTCAGAAATCGCCTTGATCTCCTCGCTTGAGTGCTCCGCACTCTCGCTGGACAGATGGAGATAGTGGTTCAGCTGTTTCGTGTTGACAGATATATTGGTGATCACTGTCCGTATGTAACTGAGCAGAGAATTGATATTGCCCGCGATCGCCCCCACTTCATCCGTAGAATTAACCGGGATTTCCTGGGTCAGATCACCGTCTGTCTCAACAATATCCCTGATTTTCTTATTTACACGTTTCACGCGGTTCAGGATGCCTCCCACAATGAGGAGCAGGAGCGCCGAGCAGATCAAAACAAGCACAAAAGCCAGTATAACGACCTGGACGGTAGTAGACGAAATGGAGTGGGCCAGCTCTTTTGCGTCGTACTCAATACACACAGCCCCGACTTTTTCGCCGGACTTTGTAGTGACCGGCGCTACCGCGAGAATAAACTTTTTTCCATTTTCCCTGCGAATGGATTTATAGGCAAAAGGGATGTCATTATTCATAGCGACCAACGTATTCAGTTCCACGAAATCATCCACTGCCGCCCCCGTTGCCTGTCCCTCACTCTCGTCTGCGTGGATGTCCACCAGATAGCACAGCCGGCCTGCCTCATCGGATCCCACCGCATAGATGCGGTTGACCCCTGTGCTGTCCACAATATTTTCAATGGAATCATACACCAGCATATAACTGGTGGAGTCCGCCCCCTCGGCTCCCACTTTCTGCATGGTACTGCCGTCGATCCGGTGCTCTGCCATTGTAATAATTGACAGGGCACCCTGCGCCGCCGTCCCGGTACACTGATCCTTAAACTCACTCAGTATCAGAACACTCAAAACCGCGGCCAGCAGCACATTGGCACAGATTACCGGAACCAGAATCTTCAGCCGCATGCCAACATTTACTTTCACGGCTGCCTTACCCTGTCTTATCTTGCTGTCTGTCACCTGATCATCCCCTGTTCTCTCTGTAATTTTAAAATCGTTTACTGACATTCTAACATCATTAATTCACAAACACAACAATTTTATTTGACAATAAGTCTTTGAATTTAAAATAAATTGTGGTATATTAGACTGAGTATTCTATACATAGAGAGGTATCGTTATGAAAATAATCAAACCGAGTGTTGAGATCATCGACATGGATGACTATGATAATATTGTAAAGAAGATCGAGCGGATCGGACGTGTCTGTTATAAGAGCGAGGGCAATATCACAGACGAATCCGCAGAGCGTTTCATCAGCAATATTTTAAAACGCGGCCACGAATCCGTTATCGAACATGAATCGGTGACTGTCCGCATGATCTGTGACCGGGGGATCACGCATGAGATCGTGCGCCACCGGATCGCCAGCTACAGCCAGGAGAGCACCCGCTACTGCAATTATGTCAACGACAAATTCGGCAGTGAGATTACGGTTATTGATCTGGCCGGGGGGTTTTCCTATGATCTGAATAATGAGAGCGAACGGGCCCGGTATGAAGCGTGGACCGAGGCCATGGAAAATGCAGAAAAATCTTATTTCAAGATGATAGGCCTGGGAGCGACCCCTCAGGAGGCCCGCGCGGTACTCCCCAACAGTCTGAAGACGGAGATCGTAGTCACCATGAACCTCCGGGCATGGCGCAATTTCTTCCGCCTCCGCTGTGATTCCCACGCCCACCCCCAGATGAGGGAGGTGGCCAATATCGCGCTGGCAGAGTTCAAACAGAGACTTCCGATCTTCTTTGGGGACTTTGAGATTCAGAAGTAATTTAAATGTAATCCAGTATCTCGCGTATATGCCTTACCCCGATTAACTTTACACCGCTGACATCCAGGCTGCCCGCTTTCAGTATTGACTGCCGGTTACTCTCCGGCAGGATACAGATGCGGCAGCCTGTTTTTATCGCCTCGGCAACCCGGCGCTCCGCCTGGGAGACCGCCCGGACTTCCCCCACCAGCCCCACCTCGCCAAAGAGGATCGTCCCCTCCGCCACCGCCCGTCCGTGGTGGCTCGAGAGCAGGGCCGCCGTCAGGGGCAGATCAAGAGCCGGTTCCATAACCCTCATCCCCCCCGCGACGTTTACATAGGCGTCACAGTCCGCCATGCGGATGCCGAGACGTTTCTCCAGCACCGCCATGAGAAGATTCACCCGGTTGAAATCTGTCCCCACCGCCGTTCTCCTCGGCATCGGAAAACTGGTCTGGCACACAAGCGCCTGGACTTCGATCAGAAAAGGACGGCTTCCCTCCATCGTACAGGCAACGACAGAGCCCGCCTCATTCTCCAGCCTCCCCTGCAGCATAAACTCCGATGGATCCGGCACTTCCACAAGTCCCTGGTTCCTCATCTCAAACACGCCAACTTCATTCGTCGAGCCGAAGCGGTTTTTCACCCCCCGCAGCATGCGGTACATAGCCGTCTTATCGCCCTCAAAATACAGCACCGTATCCACCATGTGCTCAAGCATGCGGGGGCCCGCCACATTTCCCTCTTTCGTCACGTGCCCCACAATAAATACAGTAATATTTTTGTTCTTTGCCAGATGTAAAAGTGTCCCTGTAATCTCCCGGACCTGGCTGACACTTCCCGGCGCGGCATCTGTATTTTCATCATATACAGTCTGAATTGAATCTACTATGAGCACTTCCGGGGCGATCTCATCCACGGCCTCAAGTACCGTGCCCATACATGTCTCCGAGTACAGATACAGCTCATCCGTAAATACCCCGATCCGCTCCGCCCGCATTTTGATCTGTCTGGCAGATTCCTCGCCGGAGACATAGAGAACCTTTATCCTCTGTTCTGACAAAAGGCGGCACACCTGCAAAAGAAGCGTAGACTTGCCAATCCCCGGATCTCCCCCCACCAAAATAAGAGACCCGGGAACGATGCCGCCGCCGAGAACCCGGTCCAGCTCAGACATTCCCGTTTTCCTGCGGCACTCTTCCTGTGTCTCTATCTCATTTATTTTCATTGGCTTAACATTGGAATTTCTCAGATTCCCCGGGGTGGAACTTCCCCTTCGCCCAGCCTTTCCGGCAGAGGGCGCCTCCACCAGCGTATTCCACGCGCGGCAGCCGGGACACTGCCCCTGCCACTTCGACACCTCATAACCACATTCCTTACAAAAAAACAGCGTTTTTTCCTTTGCCATAACGATCCCTCATACAAGTATCTGTCCACACAGCCCTCTCTCACAAGAGCACCCGGCCGTTTTCTCCCAACAACCACGAGCGTCACGCTTCGCGAGACTGCTCGGTGTTCGCATAGCCAACGTAGTTGGCATTGGCGCTCGGATCGTCTTGTGCAGGCACAGACATATCCTCGCTTTGCCTTCGCGCAAAATACTCTGGCCGGGGCACAGCCACCGGCCAGAGTATCCTGCTTTAGCACTTCATAATTTTCACACTGGATCTGCTTCCCTCATCCAGCTCAAGGCTGGCATTCAGCTTACCGCCCACATTTGTGGGAATCCTTCCCGCTGATACGCCATTAACTACCAGTTTGTATTCCGCAGATGGTTCCATCTCCAGAGTAAAACTGATATCCCCCGCCGCCTCCACATCAAACTCGACGACTTCTTTATTGCCCTTGAAATTTGTCACGGTAGAACCAGGCACGGACTCATATACCAGAGAACCATTTCGTTCCAGCTTTGTGATTTCCTTGAATGTCTTAATCTTATAAGACGCTCCCTCAAATTCAAAACCGTCTTTCTTTGTCTTGGCATCCAGCAGATAATTTCCGAAACTCAGTGTCCCCTTGTTGTCCTTAGTGATCAATTCTTCCACAACTGCCATTTTCCTTATCCTCCTTTGTTGTCTAGCGATACAGGCAATGTTCTGACATCTTCTGATAGTATCAGTATACAATATAATGACATGTTTTTCTATCTCTTTTTGTGAAATTTTTGTGGATTTTTCGCTGCGCCAGGACAGAACCGCAATTCTGACGTTTTCTGGTCAGCGGACGAAATCTGCATTTTGTCCAGCCTATTATGCGACTTTTTTCTGCTTTTTCGCAGACAAAATACTCAGCAAAACAAGCACAATAATTTCCTCCCCAAGTCAGAAAAACGGGAAAAACGCCTCTCTCACCCGGCATCCACACACCTCGCGGTGACCACGGCCCGGCCGTCGCACATTCCGATCTCAACGGCGTCCCCCATTCTCACCTCACCGCCTAGGACGGCCTCCGCCAGCACATCCTCCACCTCTGTCTGCAGGGCACGCCGGATCGGTCTCGCCCCGTAGTCGCGGTCAAATCCTTTCTCCGCCACATGGCTGGCTACCTCCTCAGAAATCCGCACATCCATATCCATCTGCTCCTTTACCCGTTTTACAAAGTTCGCGAGCATGATCTCCGTGATACTGTGAATATTTTCTTTATTCAGCACGTGGAATACAATCATCTCATCCACACGGTTTATAAACTCCGGTTTAAAGATGTGACGGACTTCCTCCATCACCCCTTCTTTCATCTTTTTATAGTTCTCTTCCTCACTGGACACCTGGCCAAATCCCAGGTTTTTTGGAGAGATAATGCGGTTTGCCCCGGCATTTGATGTCATGATAATAATTGTATTCTTAAAGTTCACCTGTCTGCCCTGGGCATCCGTTATATGCCCGTCCTCCAGCACCTGTAAGAGCATATTAAAGACGTCCGGGTGCGCTTTCTCGATTTCATCAAACAGAAGCACAGAATAGGGTTTCTGGCGGACCTTTTCACTGAGCTGTCCCCCCTCCTCATATCCCACATATCCAGGCGGGGAGCCGATCATCTTGGACACACTCTGCTTTTCCATATATTCCGACATGTCAACGCGGATCATATCCTTTTCCGAGCCGAACACCGCCTCTGCCAGCGCCTTGCTCAACTCGGTCTTCCCCACACCGGTAGGTCCCAGGAACAAAAAGGAACCGATGGGGCGTTTCGGGTCTTTCAATCCCACGCGGCCCCGGCGGATGGCGCGGGACACTGCCTGGACCGCCTCCTCCTGTCCGACTACTCTCTCGTGCAGGATGCTGTCCAGTTTTTTCAGCCGCTCCATCTCCTCACCGGCCAGGCGCTGTACCGGTATGTGCGTCCACTTTGAGACAATCTCTGCCACATGGCTCTCCCGGATGACGCGCTCCACTTTCTTTTCCTTCCTGGCGGCCTTCTTCTTCTCTTTCTTTATCTTGTCCTCAATCGCCCGCTCGTCCTCGCGGATGCTCATGACCATCTCCATGTCACCGGCGATCAGAGCCTGCTCCCTTGAGCGGTACAACTCCTCTGCCCGCTCCTGCAATTCACTGAGGGCAGTATTCCCCCCCACTAAAAGCTGCAGGCGGAACCTCGCCGCCGCCTCATCGATCAGGTCAATGGCCTTGTCTGGGAGAAAGCGGTCATTGATATAGCGGACGGACAGACGCACCGCCGCCTCAATCGCCTCGTCACTGATCGTCACGCCGTGGTATTCCTCATAGCGGCCGCGAAGCCCTTTCAGCATACCGACCGTCTGCGCCTCTGTCGGCTCCTCAATAACTACTGGCTGAAAACGTCTCTCCAGAGCGGCGTCCTTTTCTACATGTTTGCGGTATTCCTCTCTCGTCGTCGCACCGATCAGCTGGACTTCCCCCCGCGCCAGTGCCGGTTTCAGTATATTGGAAGCATCGATGGCGCCCTCTGCCCCCCCAGCTCCAATAACCGTGTGGATCTCGTCGATAAACAGAAGAATATTTCCCGCCTGGCGCGTCTCCCTCAGTGCCCGCTTTATCCTCTCCTCAAACTCACCGCGATACTTCGACCCGGCCACCATTCCCGACAGATCAAGCGTCAGCACGCGCTTCCCGGCCACGGAATCCGGCACATTGCCCTCCGCGATCCGGATGGCCAGCCCCTCGGCAATAGCTGTCTTGCCCACGCCCGGCTCACCGATCAGGCAGGGATTATTTTTCGTCCGGCGGCTCAAAATCTCGATCACACTGTCAATTTCCTCCTCCCGCCCGAGTACCGGATCGAGAACGCCATCCTCTGCATACCGGTTCAGATCCCTGGCATACTGATCCAGCACCGGAGTGGATGACTGGTTTCTCCTGTTTTTCGTCCGGCTGGCAATCAGTTCATTTTTCGCCAGAGCCAGATCCCCGCCCACTGTCATAACAATGTCCATATAAATCTTCTGGATATTTGCCTCGGCAGCCAGGAGGATCCGGTAAGCCAGGCAGGAAGTGTCTTTCAGTATGGCGATCATCATGTGTTCCGTACCGACCTTATCCATCTCCATCCTGGCCGCCTCCTCATCGCTCTTAATAAGGATCGACTCCAGTTTGGGGGACATATCCCCCTCAATTTTCTCAACAACAGCAGTGTTTCCCGTCCCGCAAAAATTTTCAATTTCAAACCGGATGTCATCTGAGGACAGGCCGTTTTCTTTCAAAACCCGGGACACAACCCCGGGGGCAGCACTGAGGCCGTAAAGCAAATGCTCTGTGCCGATCACCTGGCTCCCCACTCTGGCCGCAAACTTCGCCGCCTTATTGATCGCTTTTTCTGCATCCGCAGTAAATTCTCTCTTCATTTATTCTATTCCTCATTTCTTCGCCTTTCCCGGCGCATAATCATTTAAAATACATCCTTCTTTTTCATCGCCATCTTCAGCATTGCGATCAGCATGCACAGGACAAGGACAACAAGTCCTGTAATAATCCCCAGCAATACATAATACGGAATCGGATAACTTCCTTTCTGCCCGTCAGATCCGGCCCCCTTATTTATCTTTTCAACCATATTCCCTGTATAGCGCTGGATTGTTTTCTCCTCTCTGTCATACTGATAAAATGTGCTCTCTCCAGAGGGCCCTCTCAGATAGAGAAGGAGAAAGTTGTTATCCAGGTCGTTTTCAATCGTAAAAGCAGGAACTGTGACATTCTCAAGCTCTATGCTTGTCTGGATATAACCCGCCGGGATCTTCTCTAATTCCGACGGATCCATCACCTCGAACTCGTATGAATTTTTCAGCAGAGTGATGCCCTGATCTTTCTTCACTTCGAGAGTGATGCTCCCGGCTGCCGTCTCTTCGGGTTCCGGTTCCTCTGTCGGCGCAGGAGTGGGGGTTGGCTCCCTCGTCGGCGCGGCAGTCGGTTCCGGCGTAGCAGTGGGCTCTGGCGTGATGACAGGCTCTTCTGTGGCGGTGGCGGCCGGCGCCTTTTTTTTCTTTTTCACTACGGAAATCATCAGCTGGTTACTGGACATGGAAAAAGACGTCCCCTCCTCGTCCAGCACTTTGATATCACCGTCCGTTGTCAGTGTAGTGTTCCCTTTCTTCTGGGCCTTAAACTGTAAAGAAAATGTTTTTTTGACGGCTGCCGTCTCATTTCCCACAGACTGCACATGGAGGACACCATTTCCCCCGGAAACTTTTGATCCCCCTTTTACAAAAAGCAGGATATCGGCGTCGTATACAATATTAAATTCGGCGTCCAGAAACTGCTCTTCCGAGACCACCTGGCACACTACCGTAAAATTGTCTCCTTTTTTTATCTCCTGCTTTGCCGCCGTAAACTGGATCGACCCGCTCCCGGCTTCCGCCCTCACCGGAAACAGAAGCGCCAGCAAAAATAAGAAAAAGGCCAAAAAAATGTGTGCGAATAGTTTTTGTCTCATCCAATCACCCCCGATACGATTTTATCCACCCGAAATGCTTCTATTGCGGAACAGCACAGGCCGCTTCCGGCATATCCTCATAGACAGGGATCGAAAACAGGATCGGCGTCTTGTTCAGCATCTCATCATAAGCTTTTTTCGTCTTGATTGCCTCCGAATAGGCCGCCTCCACATTCGTCATATACTGGTGGCTGTAGCGGGATACTGCCGTGACATTGAACTTTTGCAGATAACCAGTATTCTGCCCCACTTTGATGTATTTAGACCCTATGTAATCTGCGCCCCCAAGTATGGAGCGGTAACGGTCTTTCCACGGGCGCAGGTACGTAGTTCCTGTAGACGCCCACTTCAGTCCGTTCAGCACCGGATTGGAACTGCTGGTAGCGCCGATATTATAAAAATTGAAAATACCAGGATACGAGTCATTTGTCCCCGTCACTGCGGTACTTGTAGTCGTCGCGCTCGTCACCACCTCCTGTCTCACGCGGGAGGCCAGATGATATGGGCTGACTCCGGAATACTTTGCCGCCTCCATAAATGCGTCAGCATATGAGATCGACTTCTGCGCGCCGGAGTTCAGATCTGCATACGAAAACGACTGGCCGGCAAAAGGCGTGTTCGACAATATCGTCTCCACACCAGCCTTTGTCTGGTACTGGGACTGATACTCCAGCAGCTCAAACTGGAATATGCTCCTGTCATTCAAAAAATTTCTCGGATCCATATAATAGGCAATCGCCTCCGCAGAGGCCGCCACCCAGGTCGAGCCGTCAAATACTTTCCATTTCCCGGTAGAAGCGTCATAGGCGTCCGGCTCTGTTGATTTCCATGCCGCCGCCTTGGAGTTGGAGATCAGGTTAATCCCGGTCTTTGACTCGCTGGCAATAACGTCTCCCCATTTCAGCCCCGTCTTATATGCCTGGTACTGCCAGTACGGGTAATTCTGGTGCAGAGCGCGCAGGCCCGGCTTATAGGACTCCGGAAATCCCTGCTGCGTCATATACTTTTCAAATTCCGCATCTGACATAGTAGTCACCGGAATTTTTTTCACCGTGGCAGGCTTTGCGAGTTTCACATATTTTGAATTGACATACCCTTTTTTTGTCTTGCCGTTGTAGGAAAAGGACAGCCTGTACCACCGGGTAGTTTTTCCATTTACCACATCTTTTATGATTGATACTGAGGCTCCTTTGGCAATCTTTACGACAGAGGACCCGGCTTTCAGATAAGGGGAGGTTGAACCTTTTTTTGTCCTCACCTTCGCCTTTGACTTCACATTCATGATCGTCCCTGCGGCCGGTTTTGCCAGCGTCATCTTTACATAGCTGTTTCTCACATAGCCGTAGCGCGTCTTCCCTTTCCATTTAAAACGGATCTTAAACCACTTTTTCCCCTTTACTGTCTTCTCAGACAAAAGCTTGATCTGTTTTTTCTTTGGCAGCGTCACTTTCTTCTTTGCCAGCACTTTCCGTGCTCCCCCGGCTTTTTTGTACACCTTTGTCGCTTTCTGTATTTTAGCCGGGACAAGTATCGTGCCGTATGTTGTCTCATACCGGTATGACGTCACCGGCTGCACAGACGGCTGGGAATCCGGCGGCTGGGTCGTGGCCGCTGGGGGCTGGGACGTGGCGGCCGCATCCTGAGCTATATAGGCGGCAGACACATAGCCCGTCACCGTCGCGCCGTCTGCTGTACAGGTAATCTTATACCATGTCTGTGATTCCACCGTTTTTGTCTCTGTGATCGTCACTGCTGTCCCATATGGGATCGTCGACACTACATTATATGACGTGCCGGCTCCCTCCCGCACATTCAGGCCGCTGCTGGCGGTCACTGTCCCCGTCAGGCTGGCAGCCACAGAAATATCATGTCCCGCCGCTAAACACACAAAAAAACCAAGAACTGCTAAACACACTGCGATGCCTGCTCTTCTCATGTTCACTCTTACCTCCTCCGCTGTGCCACTATATATATCCTCCCGCTCTCCTCTGTGGGCCTGCCTTTCATGTCCTCACCAAAACAGTCCACAACCGCGAGCCCGTTTCTCTCAAGACAGCGCGTCAGCTCGTCCAGTCCATAGGCCCGCTGATAATGGGTTTCCTGGATTCTCTCATACAGGCTCCCCTCCCGCTGTCTCTGAAAAATTGTCACAAGATACTCATGGATCTTTTCATCCTCGTAAAAATAATTTTCCCATATATAACCGATCCGGTCATCCTGCCCGGCCCAGGTCCGATCCCCGATAATATTACGATAACAGTAAATTGTCTTCATGTCAAAAATAAAATAGCCGTCCTGTCTGAGGTATTTTCTCACACCAGTGAATACCTTGTCAAGTGCTGTTTCCTCCAATATGTAATTCATGGAGTCACAGACGCTGATCATCACGTCCACTGGCTCTGCCAGTTCCAGCTCTTCCATATCCTGGTGGAGATACAAGATCCCGGAACCGCTCTTCTCTTTCTTTTCCTGGGCCAGCGCCAGCATATCCTCTGACATATCCACCCCGGTCACCTGATATCCGGCCCCCGCAAACAACTCTGACATCGTGCCGGTCCCACAGCCAAGCTCACAGAGCGTCCCGCCGGACACTCCCGCCCCGGCCAGATAGTCCCTCAGCCGCACAAACCACTCCCGATAGGGAATGTGATCCATCATCTCATCATACACACAGGCAAATTCTTCATACATAGCGTCTCCATTCTGTAAACCATCTTCGTCATCCGACAATGCCGTTGCTTTTCCTTATGTTCCGTTACGCAGGCCCGACACGGATCTCTTTTCCAAGGGAAAAGGAGTACAGAACACACTCCACAACCGGCTTTTCCAGCATAGCCTCCAGCGCGTTTCGATACAGCTCCATCTGGGTGCGGTAGCGGTTGACAAGAAGCTCTTCCTCCCCCGGCCTCAGAGAATCGGTCTTGTAATCCATGAGCACGATCCCCTCCTCCGTCTCATAGTATCCATCTATGATCCCCTGAACTAAAACGCTCTGGGTCTCTTCTCTGTCTGGAAAAATCTCACGGGCGGGCCTGCTCATGACAAAGGGCTGCTCCCTGTGGAGTTTCCCACGGCCTGCCGCCTCTCTCATAGCTTGTCCCAGGCCAGAGGAAAAGAAATTCTGCAATCTCCGGTAATCCAGCACGCTCTCATCCTCCTCCCGCAGTCTCCCCGTGCGGATGAGAGCCTGCACATTCTCCCTTATCCCATCCGCAGAATCTGTCCCGGCAAAATCAATGACCGCCATGACCTGATGCCAGACCGTGCCGTAGGCTGCGCCCCGGCGGGCGTCATCCGG
>CANRMO010000009.1 GCA_947631755.1 uncultured Lachnospiraceae bacterium
TTTTTTTCAGATAATCCAGGGCACTGAGGATCTCCCCTGTCTTCCTCGTAGAGCGCATGCGGTTCCGATCCATCTCCGACTTATAGGTCCGCAGGATCTTTTCCTGTTCCCGCGCGCAGCCATACATCTCCTGTAAAAGATCGCTATCGCCCATAAAATCCTCTGTCAGCCGCTGGCGGTAACAGATCTCCTCCGGGGTGCGCAGCGGGATCAAAACAATTTTCCGCACCTTTTCCGCCACAAACGCATCATCCCCGGCCATCGTCCGAAACAAGATATCCATATTCAGATCCTTTATGATATCGTTCTTAAAACGGTATCCCTTCTTCCCCTCAGTAGAAGAATCCGGGTAGAGTAAACAAGACTCCATCAGGACAGCCTCCTTTTTATATCCTCATAGCGGAGCTCAAACTGTCTCACAAGCGGCTCCGAATATCCGCAGCCCTGGGCTTCCATAGGCAGTATGCGGTATGTGCGCCTTTTCTCCTCCCCGGCCTCCACCTGGGCCACGAGACTGACAATGCCCTCTCTCTCGTCCGCCAGCTCCTGGATATGCGTCACATAAATCCCAAAACAGCTGCGGTTTAAAAAATAGTCCACCACCCGTTTCCCCATCAGCGCGGCATCATAAGTAGTCGCCGTTGTAAACAGCTCATTGAGGATCACAAAGAGATTTCTTTTATCCTGGTGGACAATGGGGGCAAGACGGCTGATCTCCTCCTTCAATTTGCCTGAATTGGACTGTATTTTCTCCTCTGCCTCAAAGTGGGTAACAATTCCATGAAAAAACGGAAAATGGAATGTCTTTGCATTCACCGGGAGTCCCATCATGGAAAAATAGAGCGCCTGGCCCATCGAGCGGGCAAATGTAGTCTTTCCTCCCTGGTTTGGCCCCGTCACGACAAAAAAGGCAGCCTTTGGGGGATAGCAGAAATCATTGTCCACAACCTCATAATTCCGCGATGCGTTTCTCCACGCCAGCGCCAGATCGTAGAGCCCCGTCCCAGAAAACGGACCGTCTTCCCCAAGTTTTGGCAGTCCGAATGCATAACCGAGTGTTTCCGTCCTCTCCTGAAATTTATAAAAACTCAGATAGAACTGTATTTCCTGCTCAAAGCGCAGGATGCACTCCGAATAAAAATTCCTGCGGCGGCTGTAAAAACTATCGATATCCTGAAAAAGAGACGGCCTGCTCCTGGCCAAAAGACGCACAAGTGTCTCCTCGAGAGTAGATAACTCCGTCTGTCCGGGAAAGAGATCCGGCATGTCCCTGTCACTCGCCCGGACATCTTCTCCCAGAATTTCTGCAATTTCTCTCAAAAGATCCGGCTGTTCCTCTGTCTCTTCCAAAATCGTAATCCGCTCCTCCTCCATAAAAAGGGAGAACCGCAGCTCAGAAAAAAATCGCCCAGCCTCCTCCATATCCCGCTCCCATCCGTCGGCCCGGCAGTCTTTCAGATAGCCCAGCAGAAACTCGCGAAACTCCATAAATCCCCGTGATTCCGGTTCACATTTCTCAAAGGCCGCCTCCAGCGCCAGCAGGGCATCCCAGTAGTGGGAGGCCGCCTCCAGATGATAGCTTGCGGCAGCTCTCCGGTCTTCACACCGGCCAGAGAACTCATACGCCCCGCGGGACTTCTGCATGGACAGGCAGAACCGGCCCAGGGCATCCGCCAGGGGCTTCTGCAATACATCTGCGTAAACCTGCTGCCGGTAGGAGATTAAAGAGGAATCTTCCGGCAGTGTAAAATAAAATGGCTCAATGGAATATATTTTTGAATAATTTTTGATCAGGCCAAGAAGATAATCCAGCTGCAGGTCATGAAAAAAATCTGGCATACACTCAGATATTTTCTGCCGCGTTTCCCCGAATAATATACTCTCAAATCCCATAATACCGTTCCCTCTTCCTCATTTTTCTCCTTTATAACCATTTATTCAATGTAGTGAACAATTGCTTTAAGACAAGCGGTTTGGAAACATGCTCATTCATTCCCGCACTTTTTGACGCCAGGACATCCTCGGCAAAAGCATTTGCCGTCATAGCTACGATCGGCACCGTCTTCGCGTAATCTCCCGGCAGCGCCCGGATCGCCCGAGTCGCCTCATAGCCGTTCATAACTGGCATCTGCACATCCATAAATATAATATCATAGTACCCATCTTCTGCCTGTCTCACTCTCTCAACTGCTCTCTCCCCATTTTCAGCGTGCTCGATCTCAATCCCCGTCATTCCGAGGATCTCAATAGCAATTTCAGCATTCAATTCATTGTCCTCCACGAGCAGCGCCCGCTTCCCGGCGAAATCCTTTTTTGCAAAATCATTTATGTGGTTCCCGAAAGGCTCTGTCTCCTCTTCTGCAGACATTTTTGCCCTGTCACTGTTTTTCTGCAGGCGCAGATAGATCGTAACCGTAAAACGGCTGCCCTCGCCGAGCTTGCTCTCAACCTTGATATCCCCGTTCATCATGCGCACAATATTCCGGGTGATCGACATGCCGAGCCCCGTCCCCTGGATTTTTTCCACCTGGGAATCCCTGGCCCTCGTAAATGGCTCGTAAATACTGGCGAGAAACTCCTCACTCATGCCAATTCCATTGTCCTCAATGATAAATTCATAACATCCCACCCGGTTGTTGTTGGTCGTTTTCTCACTGACTGTCAGCCGGATCTGCCCGCCGTCCGGCGTATATTTTATGGCATTGCTCAGAAGATTCATAAACACCTGCTGGATGCGCATACTGTCCCCAATGGCATTTTCGTGCTCCACGCCATTCATGCTCACCGTAAGCGTGTGATGCTTCTTCTCTACCTGCGGCCTCGATATTGTGACCAGATTATCAACCAGTTCCGGCAGACAGATCTCCTCCATCACAAGTTCAAGATTCCCCGACTCAATCTTATTCATATCCAGAACCTCATTGATCAGTCCCAGCAGATGGTTTGAGGACACAGTTATTTTTGACAGGCAGTCTCTTACCCGCTCTATGTCGTCAAGATGGGCCTCCGCAATCGCTGTCATGCCGATAATGGCATTCATAGGCGTGCGGATATCATGGCTCATACTAGCAAGGAAATCCGTCTTTGCAGCATTGGCGCGGTTGGCAAAATCGTATGCCTCACGCAGTGCCTTTTTGGCATTCAGCTCCTTTTTCTTTTCCGCGTCGACACTCCGCACTGCATAAATGACATTTCTGACCTTCCCCTCTCCATCCACCTGGGACGGGATAATAGTGGCGGAGCGCCATCGGTCCCCTATCCCCACATATTCGCACATCAAAAATTCCCTGTGCGCCATCCTCTTTTGCAGCGTATCAATATCCAGAAACGCCTCCACACTCTTCTTATACTCTTCTGACGTAAATTCCTCCACCAGAATCCGGCACGCCGCCCTGTAGTCACCCCCCGATTTTTCTGTTATGGTGTGCGCCCAGTCAGGGACAGATATCTCAGTCATGCTACCGGTCTCAACATTAATCTCCCAGGACGCAAAATATAAACTGCTGAACGACTTTGTTATCTCGATCTGTTTCTTCAGGGAACGGTTAATCATCGCCAGCTCATTTCTCTTCCGCGAGTTCTCCCGTATCACATCCGTAATATCATTGGCCACCACGATAGCCATGATATGGCCAGTCAGGTCATCCCGGGAGAGCAGTGTGAGCCGCCGGTAATAGCGCCCGGATTCCGGGATATAATACTCGCTGGAAATGTGTGTATCACCCTTCTCAAAATGCCGGATCAGCTCCTTTGTCGTATTCTGATTATGGTCATCCGGCGTCAGCAGCTCTGGTTTTTTCCTCTCTTTCCACACCTTTACCAGATCATCGTAGTGGATAGGAAACTCAATATCGAAAGCCCTGCCAAAAGTCGTGCCGTCACTGTAACTCACATCGTGGTATAGTTTCCCGTCTGTCACATCAAAATCGTAGTAAAATATGCTGTTGGCTGTCACGGCATCGCGGTACTGCTGGCGTTCCCGCTTTAACATATAGGCCGTTCTCTCTTTTTCTGTGACATCCATTACATTCCTCTGGACAATGCAGTTTCCCATATGATCGTAGAATATCTGGACGGAGCCGTAACAGAACACAACATCGCCATTTTTGTGCACCGCCTTGTATTCATATGTCCGAACCTCATCCGGCGTCTTTAACTCAGCGATCACTTTGTGGATATACTCCCGGTCGGCCGGTACAACCGACCCGGCCACACCGTCAAATTGATCTTCCAGCATCTCCTCTTTCGAGGAATACCCCAGTATCTCAAGAGCAGCCTTATTTACCATCAAAATCTCATTTGTGTCCCTGTTGTGCTGGATAACGCCACAGGATATGGAAGACAGGACTCTCTGCAGCGCCTGTTCATGATTCTTAATATCCGAGAGATCCTCCACCGTTCCCACACACATTTCCGATGCCCTATTTTCATCCCACTCTGCCGTCCTTAATGTGACACGGCACCATTTCAGGCTGTTCTTACTCCTGAACTCCGCAGAGGACATCTGCGTTCCCGCATGGATCTCTCTATACATATCATCATAGCTCTGCCTGTCCTCATTGTGGACAAATTCATCCCCAAAGCTTCCCGGCATATCATAATAAACAGATTTACAGCGAAACTCTCTGGCTGTCCTCTCTGCCAGGACACACATTTTCAGTTTCGGAAAATAACGGAACAGATAAATGTTGGTCTGTTCCAGCGCCTCCATAACCTGGGACGGTGTAAACTCAAACAGCTCCCTCCCAGTCTTTTCTGTATTTTCCGTTCTCTGCCCTCTTATATCCATATCCAAAACGTACCTTTCCTGCCACATTTTCCGGTTTATTTCCGGCACCCGAAACAGCCCAGATAAATCCTGTTCTCTCCCAATTCCAAATTCTGAAGCGGCCCCGCCGCCGGTTTCCCATCAATCTTTGTGCCAACCATGTCCTCATCAAAACATATGGGCGAACCATCCGGATTCTCGTACCCCGCCTCTGTTATCCTGGGCGAACCGAGCATCTGGGATGTGATGACCTCATTATTCTCACTCCCGATTTTTTCTCCCATGGCAATATGCAGAAAAACTCCCTCTTCGTTCTCTTCGACAGACACCTGCGGGTCAAAATCTTTTATCACCGCATCCCGCTCCTTTTCCCATGCTTTCGCCCCGTTCAGGTATACATTTCTATGTATGTAGGCTGGCTGCACCATATCCCGGTAGCCCTGGAGATAATCCCCGGTATAGTTTTCCTGTATCCCCACATACTCCTCCATCGTTTCAACTGCCCCACGGTAACTCTCCGTGCCATAATACCTGTCCTTTTCCTCTCCTCCCACAAAAATATTCTGATACCACCTGTCATCCATGCCCGCCGTCCAGATGACGCCCATCACCTGCGTTGAATGAGGCAGATGGTATGGCGTTGGCCGGTCAAGTACCTGATAGTGATTTGTCAGTCCGCAACACAGGTTGTGGAGATAGGCCCCACCCTCTGCGGCATTATCAAAATTGTACGCTGACGCAAAAATATTGTGGTCAACAATATACGGGCCATGTGTCACTTCTACCATCAGATCCCTGTTATTGTGGTCGTAAACATTCGCGCTCACCCTCGCTCCCTGTGCCTGCCAGTCAAGCCACGTCCCCAGGGAACAGTGATGGATGTGGTTGTGGTGGATCTTCACATCAACTGCCCCGTGAAATTTTATGCCTGCAATTTCATGTCCCCAAAACTCATGCCTCGTAGCGATATAGGAAATATCATTTCCATATATTTCACTGTAAATACAACCCATATGGCCCACTATCCCGGCCTGTCCGCAGTCATATATCGTATTATTCCGCACGGTATGCGACCCAACCTGCTCCCTGTTCCAGCCCCTGCTTATCGCCTTAAACACCGCTTCCATCTGGTACAGATAATCCGGCTTTTTCTTTGTATGCGTATAATCATTATTGCCCGTAGCCGCATTTTTTCCCAGAGAAATAGCACTGCACTTGGAATCGTGCAGTATGTTATCCTCAATAATCCATCCCTTGGACCAATTCGGGCCGACCATTCCGATCTGCTCCGCCGTGGGGGGCGCCCACTGTGTGGCCGCCTGGGCAAATTCGAACCCCCGCAGAGTTATGTAATTGATCCCGTCCTGCGAGGGGTAAAAACAGCTCCTTCTCACATTCATTTCCACCAATGCAGCATTCGGATCGGCTCCCCCAAAGTTCGCATACAATACCGTCTTATCATGGAACACCTCTGCCCGCCACACCCGGAGACTCTCTTCCGGTTTCAGCACCGCCTCCTCCCAGTTCCACCATGTCGCCAATTCACTGATCTCCCTGCGCACCGGCCTGGCCAGTTCCTCTTCACTGCGGGCCTCATATAAAGCCACTCCGTCTAAATACAACGCGCCGCAATGAACCTTGTATTCCTGCGGGTCAACCAGCCAGTCCCCCTCCACCTCTGTGGCAAAGGGATTATATCCTCCAAAAACATCATTTGGGACCTCTGCAGTCCAGATATCATTTTTATACAGAACCCACCCAGTCACAATCTCCGATCCACTGATGACCACTCTCTCATTTTCCGCTGCCATATAGGTAATACGGCAGCCGGGATGAATCCCCCCTCTCGGTGGATCCACACATTCCCTGTAAACTCCCTCATGCACGATGACCGTATCTCCCGCCCTGGCCGCCACCGCCGCTCTCTGTATCGTGAAAAATGGCGATTCCAATGTACCTGCATTGCTGTCCCGCCCGTTTTTTGCAACATGATAAACCGTTTTTGATGTGCCCATATATCACCCGCTCCTTTCTCCCTGCTTTTCATTCTAACATAAAAAAAGCCGGATAACAACCGATTGCTATGTTTCCGCCCCGGCTGGTTTTTAGAAAACGAAAGAGAGAATCCAGTCGATTGGCCCTGGATAATCCTCACCGACTGGGTTCTCTCTCGTTCAAAATAACAGCCCCTCTGAAAAATAATTATTTCTGCAGCAGGAGCTGATTGATCTGCTCCACCATTTGATTCAGCTCTGAAACCTGCTCAGCAATGCGGGCAACATCCTGCGTATTGTTTTCCACCATTTTGTTCATATTGGTAAATTCCGTATTCTCCTGCTTAATGCTCTCCGCAATGTCCTCATTGATCTGTACCGTACTTTGGATAACCTCTGCCTGCGTGTCATGAGCCTCTCCCATCGAGCGGACATTCTCAATAGATGTCCCCAAAAGCTCGATCATACCCTGGATGCCTTCAAACACATCATTAAAATATGTATTCTGCTGCTCGAGTTTACCGGAATCCTGCTCCACGCACCGCATCATCTCAGATACATTCTGCCGTACATCGTTGATGACTGTGGTCACCTGTTCCAGAGATTCCTTCGTATCATTTGCCAGATGCCCCACCTCAGATGCCACGACGGCAAAGCCCTTTCCGGCTTCCCCTGCCCTGGCCGCCTCGATAGACGCATTCAGCGCGAGAAGATTTGTAGACGATGATATCTGGCCGATAATGTCTATCATTTCCCCAATCCGGTCAACGGCGCCGGACAGTCTGGAGGCAACCTGATTTGTATTCGCCATGGAGACGATCACTTCCGCATTGATGTCTTTCAAAGAGTGCAGACGCTTCTCATTGTTCCGGGATTCCTCCAACAGATCCTGTGAAGTCTGCTCTACCTTGCTGACCTGACCGCTCACAACATCCTCCCAGTGGCGCAGTTCATTGAGATTAGCAATGCTGCCATTGCTCTTTTCACTCAGAATCGTATTATTGGAAAGCAGTGATTCCGTAGTTGCGGAAAGTTCCTCGGCAGAGGCACTCTCATTTGACGTGATGCTGGATAATACTTCTCCGGCTTTTCCAAGTTTCTCAGATAATTCAGAAACGGAGATGAGCATATTGGATACGCGCTCATTATTTCTCTCCATCTCATCTTTCTTGGCGTTGACCATATACCGCTCAATCAGCCATGTAAGCAGATACAAAAAGGCGAGGGTAAGCGGAATACATACCGCCCGGTTCAGCATATTGGGAACAAACAACTCATTTCTGACCGGCATCAGGACATTTCCGTGCAAAATCCATGAGACGATTATAGATGCCGAAAGCTCAATGCCCGTGACCAGAACCATCCTGCTGTCCAGAAAAAGGGAAGTTGCAAGGCAAAACAAAAATATGAACGCCCAAAATTCCGTAGACGGTATCATATATAATATGAAGTTGTACTGGATAAACATGATAATGACCAGAAACAATTTCGCATGTTTTAACTTCTGAGGTTTTACCAGTTTCTCCTCATAGCCGGTCTTCACAAAAAATATCCCTATTGCAAGATATATCAGACAGGTAATGTCAAATATGATCAGCATAATCCAGGGAACCATCGGAAACAAACCGATGGCCTTTTCAAAGGTATACAGTATTCCAGCCGCCTGGCATGCACCCGGAACTGAGAGAAGTACAATCGTATAAACTTTATTGATATATTCCTCCAGTGCCGTTGAGTTGTTGTGTCCCATTTCCGTACCTCCTAAAACTCATATAGCTGTACAATCATGGCATATCCTGCGCCGATCGTACAAAATATAATTTTATTTCCCTCATGTGAATATGTATCCCACATGCGGTTCAGACATAATATCGGACATGTGTTTCCTGTGTATCCATATTCCTTGCCGACAAAGTGATATCTGGTATCCTTGACGTCAAGAAGCTCCAGCGTCTTCATATTATAGGCATCACTTAATTGTGAAAATATAAAATAATCAACGTCGTCTACCGCCATAGAATTTCTCTTCAAGACATCCCTGATCAAACCGGCCCAGTATTCCGGTATAAAATCCATTGAAAAAGGAGTCCACTCCAGCCTCTTCTCATTTGGCTGCACAGATTTCAGCGGAACCTGTGACATCCCACATTTGGGATAGGTCACATATTTATGATAGCTTGCGTCAATAAGTATTTTTGTGTCCCAAAAACCCCTTTTTTTATCTTCTTCCTTTGCAGAGACAGCAACACAGGCTGCGGCATCCGCAAAATTCGCATACACGACCGTATCCGACCAAAGCGCAATCGGAGAAATGCAAAAGCAGCCAACCACCAGCGCATTTTTCACATCGCTGCCGAGCATATACTTGTGGACAAGATCCAGTCCCTGTATCATGCCAGTACAGTTGGAATTAATATCAAACGCAACACGGACATTTTTCATCCTTTTACCGTACAGGCCCGTTATTTTCAGGGCATTAGAGGGTGACATATATTCCGGAGTATCAGAACAAAATACTAACATGTCTATCTCTTCTATGTCAAGCCCATTTTTCTGAATGCAGTCATCGATCGCATTCACACTCATTGTGATCGCATTTTCTCCTTCCGAAATAAAATACCGTTTCCGTCTTCCCAGATGCTGCATCAGATTGTGGGCATTTAACCCCAGCGATTCAAAGTGCTCATCTATCTCCTCGTTATATACTTTATTGCGGGGAATATAGACGCCTGTACCTCTCATAATAATGTTTTTCATATGTAATCCTCCCTGTCATTAGTAAATATGTTGTTTCTAAAAATTCCTGGCTCCAGACCAGCTATATTTATTAAATAATTATTTTAATTAAAGTATATCATTTTTGCAATAAATAAACAACAACTTTCTATTATATTTCGTGAAATCAAATTTAAATTTCATCAAAATCATACCCTCATCGTGTCACCTTACGGATGATGATATAGGGAAAGCTATACTGCTTTGCTATTTCAGAATCACAAAATCCCTCGTCCCTCTTCGTGAAAAATAGTGAGATTATGATGGAATTTTTTTATTGAATAAGGTATACTATTTTTAAAGAAAACTTCGGGGAAAGAGATGTGATCGCGCAGAATAAAACACGCTTTGCAAGAATGCAGGGTAAATCACTAGAGGGCAAAACAGGAAATAGATACTTTAAGGAAAAATTCACCGAAAGGAAAACATATGGATAAAAAAGCAAAGAATATTTTATTTAAAACATACTGGTCAGGCAAAGGATGGAAAGATGAATATACTACCGCACCTGATGACTTTCTTTATGCAAAAGAAAAAGGTCTTATGTTTGACCCTATCACCATTTCACACGATGACTGTATTAATCAAATTATTGAAATTGTTAATTCTATTTCATCAGAACAAGTAGTGAAAGCTTTTTTGAGCAGCCTATCTACTCGCAGACTTGATTGGCGCTCTGGCATAGCTTCTTATTACATTGCAAAATTAATTACTCCTCATAAATATACGCCGGTTGAGTCCGGTTATTCTTATAATAATGGTAAAATTGTATCCGTATCCTATACTTGTAAGATTTGCACAAGTTTAAAGTATGGAGTTATTGGAGATGAAAACTATGTGAAAAAAGATTTGAATGTTTTGAATTTTGAACGTATTAAATGGGGGGGAACCCGGCATGGGGATCTGCTTTATACTCTTTTTGATTTAGAACAATTTAAAAAAGAACAAATTACAGAACCAACTAAAACAGATATAACCATATTTAAAAACATATTAAGCGCTGCCAGTTCTTGTAAAACTGGAGATTTCCCAAGTGTACTGCGTGATAAACTGAAAGATATCCCGGAACTTAAATCTAACAAAAATGAAAGAGCAGTTATTCTTGAAATTTTAGCTTGTATAGGCGTGTTAAATCCTATGTCTTATGACAGGGCAACAAGAGGCAGAAATGATTGGACTTTTGTTGAATATTGGCGCGGGGAAGATGGATATGATATCGAAGTTGTAGAAAAATATTTTGGAAAGTATCTATAATATTTGAGTAATGATATTAAAAGAAAAGATTAAGACGTTCAGAGAGGAAAGTACAGACAGTTTTCGCGGAAGAGAGATGATATCTTTTTACGTATGTCAGAATACTTGTCCCCGTCTTTTGCGGGCGGATTTCTGTTAATTTTGTCATGTGAATACATAATGATTCAGCTCCTTTCGGAGCTCGTGGGTGTCCAAGTTTTTGTCTGCACTCCCCTCTCTGCCTCGCTAATTTACGTTGGTAACACTATGCTAATTTTTGTTTCAGCTCTCTGACGTCTGTTTCCAGCACTCCCACCCTTACCGCAATTGCTTCAATCTCATTATTGGGTTTCATCACTTCATGGAGATTGCGGGAGAGATCTAGGTGTCCCTCTGCCACCCTTTTGATATTATCGCGAATTTCATTCTCAAGGATCAACTCTACATTCCGTACATCATTTGCCACTCTCTGCAGCTGAAGATCCATGGTAACTGCTTTGCCTTTCAATTCTTGCAGCTGGACATCCATATCCTCTACCTTGCTCTCCAGCTTCCCTACTCTGCTTTCCAGCTTTTGCAAACGGACATCCATATCCTCTACCTTGCTCTCCAGCTTCCCTACTCTGCTCTCCAGCTTTTGCAAACGGACATCCATATCCTCTACTTTGCTCTCCAGCTTCCCTACTCTGCTTTCCAGCTTTTGTAAACGAACATCCATATCCTCTACTTTGCTCTCCAGCTTCCCCACTCTGCTTTCCAGCTTTTGTAAATGAACATCCATATCCTCTACTTTGCTCTCCAGCTTTTGCAAATGAACATCCACATCTGTTACTTTTACCAGAATCAAATCCAGTTTTTCACTATCCGTCATTGACTCAGCCCCCTATCTTTCACTTTGATAAAACCAAGTATAACATTTCACACCTCGTGCTGTCAAGTGTAATTTAAAATCCTAACTGTTCCAATCACCTCACACTGACCACACGCCATCCCTTTCCTGCCGGATCCCGCTCTGATAAAAGGCTCTCACAGCCTGTATCATGCTCCCGGCGTCCGCACAACCCGCCGTTTCCACGGCACTGTGCATCGCCAGCTGCGGCAGTCCGATATCCAGCATGGGGATACTGAGCTGATGGCTCAAAAGATTTCCCAGCGTGCTGCCGCCCGGCATATCGCCGCGGTTGGCAAAGCGCTGGAGGGGAATATCATTCTTTTTACACAACTCCGAGAATACGGCTGCCGTCATTCCCGTTGTCGTGTACTTCTGGCTGGCATTGTATTTGATCACGATACCCTGGTTCAGTATAACCGGAAACTCAGGATCACTTTTCGACGGATAATTGGGATGGAGTGCGTGGGCATTGTCTGCACTGACCATCAGGCTCCTGCTCCTTGCCCTCGCGCAGTCTTCCCGGCTCATATGGAAGGCCTCTTCCACACGCCCCAGAACTTCTGGAAGAAACGCCCCCATAGCCCCCTGCCTTGTGCCACTCCCCACCTCTTCATTGTCAAACATACACCAGATCCTTGCCATATCCCCTGTGCCCGCAATGTTTTCTACATTTGTAGATTCGCCTTGCAGACTTCGCAGGAAACCCTGTAGTGAAGTATAGGCACAAGCCAGGTCATCAATCCGGGGAGCCATATAAAATTCTTTCCCCGTCCCCACATATCCTGCCTTCTGCCTCACAACAAGCACAAAATCGGTATCCAGTATATCCTCCGGCCGGGATACAGCTGTCTCCTCCGCGATAATCTCCATCAGATCTGCTTCCTTACTGCCATAGAGTGGCTGAATATCTGTCTGCTGGTTATAAGTATAGCCTTTATTCACATCGCGGTTAAAATGGATCGACAGATTCGGAATGACAAATAAGTCCCTGTCCGGTGCGATCAGCTCTGTGCGGATCCCTTCCGGAGTGCGGATGACAGCCCGCCCGGCAAGAGACAGCGGCCGATCCATCCAGCTCGACATAATCATCCCGCCATACCCCTCTGTTTCCGCCCTGGCGTAATATTTATCCTCCATTTTTGTCCTCTTGATGCGAAAGGTCGGGGAATCGCTGTGGCTCGCTGTCATATGATAAGCTGAAATCTCTTTTTCCGGCAGGACAAAAGCAATGATACTGGACTGGTTTCTCGTCGTAAAATAGCGGCCTCCGGGCCGGATATCCCAAACGCCGCTCTCTTCCAGCCGCATAAATCCACTCTGCTCCAGTCTCCCGGCAGCCTCACAGACCGCATGGTACGGACTGACGCCACTGTCAATAAAGTCAAACAAATCTCTCATATTCTCTATCCTCGCTCATAGAAATCCCGGTCTCCGGCGGGGGATATCAGCCGAACATCCATGGAATCGATCCGGATATATCTCTGGCATTCCAGGAACAGAATCAACTGACTGATCGTCTCTTCCCGCCCCTCAACCTCCATCTCAACCGTACCATCGTACAAATTCCTCACCCAGCCTGCCAGGCCGAGCTGTCTGGCTTTATTCACAGAATAATACCGAAATCCCACGCCCTGTACCGAGCCATGAAAAATAATATGTTTTCGGATCCGTCTGTCTTCTATAGCCATCCTCTCACCAATTCCCCTCTCACCGGCTGCCTGGCCCAATCCATCACAGGACGTACACTACTGTATCCTGAACCAGATTTCCGGCAGTCCAATTATGATATAAAATAGTATTCCCACCCCGTCTACGCAATTATTCTATTTATTTCCCATAGTGCACATGAAGAAGTTCATGCGCCCGGTCTCTGAGCAGACCGGCGGTATACATATTCTGGAGCGTCGGATTCTCCTCTGCTCGCTTAACAATGGCCGACTTATCCGCCTTGTACATCCCGTTGGCGCGCTCCTGTTTCACACTCTGGTAGCCAAAAGGCTGTCCCGCGCCGCCGATACAGCCGTACGGGCACGCCATAACCTCTACAAAATCCAGCCTCTCCTCTCCGCGCTGCAATTTTTCAATCAGTTTTTCCGCGTTGCCGAGACCGTTCACTACCCCGATGCGGAGAGTCTTTCCCTGCACTTCCACCTCGGCAATTTTTGTTCCCTCTAACCCGCGGATGCCGCAGTACTCAATTTCCCGGAGCGCCTCATTATTTTTCTCTGCCACGTGGCGCAGGGCTGCCTCCATCACGCCTCCGGTCACACCGAAAATCACACCGGCGCCCGAACTAATAGAAAACGGCATATCCGGGGCGCTGGGCTCTATCTCATTAAACTGGATGCCCAGCTCTTTTATCATGCGGATCAGCTCTTTCGTGGTGATCACATAATCCACATCCGGCACATTTTCCCGCTTAAATTCATCCCGCGCCGCCTCATATTTTTTCGCCACACAGGGCATCACTGCCACAGATACCGTCTGCACGCCGCTCTCCTCATCCGCCGGCTTATAATACTCTTTCAGCACAGCGCCGAACATTTCCATCGGAGATTTACAGGTAGACACGTAGGGCAGCAATTCGGGATATTTTGTCTCCACAAATCTCACCCACGCCGGACAGCAGGAGGTGAACAGCGGCATGGAATTTCCCAGAGGATATTTTTTCTCCCCTTTTTCCAGTTTGTAGACCAGCTCGTTTGCCTCTTCCACTACTGTGAGATCCGCGCCAAAACTTGTGTCAAACACAGTGTCAAATCCAAGCATGCGCAGAGCTGTAAAAATTTTGCCCATAGCGTTTTTTCCGGGCGCCATGCCGAACTCCTCTCCGATCGCCACGCGGACAGCCGGTGCGATCTGCACGACCACACGCTTATCCGGCGCATACAGAGCCTGCCACACGCCCTTTAAGTCATTTTTGATCGTGATGGCGGCCGTCGGGCACACAGCGGCGCACTGTCCGCAGTTTACGCAGTCCGTCTCCGCAATCTTCTTTCCAAAGGCAGGACTGACTACCATGTCCGCCCCCCGGTGGGCAAAATCAATGGCGCCCACATGCTGGACCTCATTGCACATTCTCACACAGTCACCACAGAGAATACACTTGCTGGGATCCCTGACAATGGACAGGGAAGAATCATCGATACAGCGCTCCGGATGCGTATTGGGGAATCTCACATTTGTCAGCCGGAACCTCGCCGCCAGCATTTGCAGACGGCAATTGCCGTTTTTCTCACATGTAGTGCAGTCCCGGCAGTGAGAAGCAAGCAGGAGTTCCAAAATCATTTTCCGGTGCTCATGGAGTTCGGAAGTATTTGTTTTAATCACCATTTTATCTCTCGGCGGAGTAGAACAGGAGGCAATAATCCCTCCCCTCTCATCCTCTACCACGCACATGCGGCAGGCACCATAAATGGACATATCTGTATAATAACAAAATGTCGGCACATGGATCCCGGCTTTCTGGATGACCTGCAGAATATTTTTCTCATCCGTAAATTCCGTCCGGATCCCGTCAATTACCATATATTTCTTTGACATCCTTTTTTCACCCGTCCTTTCCTATATCTCTTTCACTGCACCAAAGCTGCAGCCATCCTTGCACGCACCACATTTAATACATTTTGAGGTGTCTATCACGTGAGCCTCTTTCACTTTGCCGGAAATGGCCCCTACCGGGCACATTCTCGCGCATTTTGTACAACCACGGCACAGTTCCGGATCAATCTGAAGAGTCATCAGTGCTTTGCACTGTCCGGCCGGGCATTTTTTGTCCACCACGTGGGCAATGTATTCGTCCCGGAAATATTTCAATGTGCTAATTACGGGCGAAGCCGCTGTCTTTCCCAGACCGCAGAGCGCGGTAGCAGAAATGGTCTCTGCCAGCTCTTCTAACAGCTCAATGTGCTCCATCGTGCCCCTGCCCTCTGTGATATCCGTTAAAAGTTCCAGCATGCGCTTTGTCCCCTCCCGGCAGGGCACACATTTTCCACAGGATTCATTCTGGGTGAAATTCATAAAGAACCTCGCCACCTCTACCATACAGCTCTTATCGTTCATGACGACCAGACCGCCAGACCCGATCATCGCTCCAACTTTTTTCAGAGAATCAAAATCCAGTTTCATATCAAGGTGATCCTCGGTAGCGCTGATACACAAGCAGCCCCCGGAGGGCCCCCCGATCTGGACTGCCTTGAAACTGCCATCCTTGACGCCTCCTCCAATATCAAAGATCACTTCCCTGAGTGTGGTTCCCATTGGCACCTCAATCAGACCGGTATTCTTTACATTTCCGGTCAGGGCGAATGCTTTCGTGCCATGATTATTCTCCGGGCCAAACTGCTTATACCACTCGGCTCCATTTAAAATAATCGGCGGCACATTGCAGAATGTCTCTACATTATTCAGAACCGTCGGCTTGCCAAACAGTCCGTGTTCTACCGTCCGCGGCGGCTTTACTCTCGGCATCCCGCGGTTTCCCTCAATAGACGTTGTGAGGGCGCTTCCCTCCCCGCAGACAAAAGCTCCGGCCCCCTGGCTGATATGCAGGTCAAAATCAAATCCGGATCCGAGAATGTTCTCTCCCAAAAGCCCTCTGTCCAGCGCCTTGTTAATGGCTTTCTGCAGTCGTTCTACCGCCAGCGGGTACTCCGCCCGGACATATATGTAACCATGATGCGCCTTTGTGGCAATAGCGGCAATCAACATACCCTCAATCACGCGGTGGGGTTCCCCCTCCATCATAGAGCGGTCCATAAATGCCCCCGGGTCACCCTCATCACCGTTGCAGACGATGTATTTCTCTTCCTCTTTCTGATCGAGCACCTGCTGCCACTTTCTCCCGGCCGGGAATCCGCCGCCGCCCCGGCCTCTCAGACAGGATTCAGAAATCTCATCTACGATTTCCTGGCTGGTCATGTCAAACAGCGCCCTCGCCACCGCACTATAACCGCCCAGGGCAATATATTCCGCAATGCTCTCCGCATTGATCCGCCCGCAATATTCCAGTGCAATGCGGGTCTGTTTTTTGTAAAACGGAATATCCTCCTGTCTTACATAAGATTTCAATGTATTGTCCTGATAGACCAAATGCTCCACCACTTCATCATTAACGATACTCTTCTCAATGATCTCCTCACAGTCCTCCAGCTTTACTTTCAAATAAAGCCAGCCCATAGGCTCAATGCGCAGAAGCGGGCCCATCTCACAAAATCCGTGGCAGCCGCTCTTTTTCAGGCCGATGCTCTCATCGTGGGGATCTTTTTCCAGAAGAAGTGCACAGCGCAGACCTTTCTCCTCGATGATCTCTTTCATCCGGTCATAAATTTTCAGGGAACCGCCGGCAACACATCCGGTTCCGGCACAAATAAGGATCTGTTTCCTCTGACTATTCAGCGAGGCCCTGTACTCATTCTGCTTTGCAGTCAGCTCCTCCCTCGTGTTAATTCTCATTCGCCGCTTCCTCCTTCAATTTCTGTATTAACTCTCTCGCCTTCTCCGGCGTCATGGCCGGATATACATGGTCATTTACCGTGCACACCGGCGCCAGGCCGCAGGCACCCAGACAGGAGACTGTCTCCACCGTAAACAGCATATCCTCTGTCGTATTCTTCTCCTCTGTAACCCCGAGTATACTGCGGAACTCCTCCAGAATTGGCACTGATTTCCGCACATGGCAGGCCGTCCCATCGCAGATCTTAATCAGATATTTTCCCTTTGGCTGCAGGGAAAAATTCTCATAAAAAGTGGCGACCCCATAGATCTTTGCCTCACTCAGTTTCAGTTTTTTGGCTATATAACACAGAGCCTCCTCCGGCAGATAGCGATATACTTTCTGAATATCCTGCATAATCGCAATCAGCAACGTACTGTTGTAATCGTGTTCCTGCAAAATCTCATCCAGTTTTGCAATTTCCTGATGTGTCAATAGTTTTCTCCTTTCTCTCGCTCATGTATTGTTACTTTTTCTTTTTACTCCCGATTGCCTGCGCATTCATGGGCTACGCCAGAAACGGCGGTACACTCGCCTTTACATAAATCCCCTCCTCCCGGTACTCCTCTCTCTCAAGTCTCCCATATCGGCGGATCTGCTGGATCTTCCCCGCCTCCGAATAGGGGATGGTCACCTCGATATCCACAAATCCTGAGTCAAGTATCTCTACAATCTTCTCCAGCATATCCTCCAGGCCAGTGTGATACTTTGCCGATATCTGAACCGTCCCATCACTTTTCAGATCTTTAAGAGAAACCATGTCATCCCCCAGCCGGTCAGTTTTGTTGAAAGCCGTGAGAATCGGTTTGTCTGCCACACCCAGTTCCTCCAGCGTCTCATAAACCACCTTCATCTGTCTGTCATATTCCGGGTTAGAGGCATCCACCACATGGAGGATCAGATCCGCAAACTTTGCCTCCTCCAGCGTGGAGCGGAATGCCCGCACCAACTGGTGGGGCAATTTACTTATAAACCCAACCGTATCTGTGAATAAAAATTTCTGTCCGTCCTCCCGTTCCAGCGTTCTCGTAGTGGGATCCAATGTGGCAAAAAGTTTGTCCTCTTCTAACACCTGCGCCTTGGTCAACGCATTCAGAAGCGTAGATTTTCCCGCATTGGTATAGCCGACAATGGCCACAGTGGGGATCTCGTTCCGGCTCCGCTGTTTGCGTATAGTATCGCGGTTTTGCACAACATCTTTCATCTGCCGGTTCAGAAAAGAGATCCGCTCCTTGATCAGACGCCGGTCCATCTCCAGTTTCTTCTCACCCGGCCCCCTCGTCCCGATCCCGCCCCCGAGACGGGACAGGGATACGCCGAGACCAGTGAGGCGTGAGGAGCGGTAGCGCAGCTGCGCCAGCTCCACCTGAAGTTTCCCCTCGCTTGTCCTGGCATGGGCCGCAAAGATATCCAGGATCATCACCGTCCGGTCTATCACTTTACATTGCAGTCCCTCAGACAAATTTGTTATCTGGGCCGGGGACAATTCATCGTCACAGACAATGGCATCCGCCGACAATTCCGCCACCATCTCTCTCAGCTCATCCACTTTTCCCTTGCCAATATAAGTGCCCGGGTGGGGCGATTCCCTCTTTTGCACCAGACGGCCCACCGTCTCCGCCCCCGCGGTCTCCGCCAGTTCTTCCAGTTCCCTCAGCGAATACCCGACATCCCCGGAAACGGTATCACCGTCGTCCATACTGCTATTATATAGGACAGAAGTCTCCACTGCAACAAGAATTACCCGCTCTCTCTTTTCTTCTGTCTCATATGTCTCTGCCATAAACACCCTCATTTCTGCAAACTATTTCCTTATCCACATCATTCACCCGGAGTGTGACCTCGCCGGTTCTCAGCACCATCTCCCCTCCGTCTCTCATCTGTACTACCAGGCCCCCATCCCTATCAATATCCACCGCTGTTCCATACTTCCACTGCGTCTCATCGTCCAAGTCTACTGCTGTAGTAAACCGTACTTCACGGCCGATCACATTGGACCACTTCCTGTAGTCCTCCATATAAGTCCTCTCCTCCAGTCCCTCATACAGACGGTACAGTTCATTTAATATGGCCGCTGCCAGGGAATTCCTCGGCAGGGGAGCGTCTCCCTCACAGACAAACCCCATGATCTCACGGATCTCCTCCGGCACTCCATTTTCCGGCGCGCGGTAATTGACACCAATCCCGATAACCACCGTATCGATTTTTCCGCTCTCAACATCCGAGACCGCCTCTGTCAGTATCCCACATACTTTTTTCCCCCGGAAATAGACATCGTTCACCCATTTGATCTCAGGTTCCTCCTGCAGAACACAGCGGATTCCCCGGCACACTGCCACCGAAGCCGCCGTAGTCAGAAGCACTGCATTCCGGGATTTCTCATCCCCGGGCCGAAAAAGAACGCTCATATAAATACCGCACCCCGGGGGAGAAAAAAAACTCCGGCCCCGTCTTCCCTTGCCGCCTGTCTGCTGCTCCGCCAGGACTACCAGCCCCTCTTCGGCTCCTCCGAGAGCGAGACGCTTCACCTCCTGATTCGTGGAGTCAACGCTCTTATATACGAGGATCTGCCTGTCTTTATAAGAATTGTCCAGGCCAAGGCGTATCCCCTCTGCCGACAGGATATCACTGTCATTCAGGAGACGGTATCCCCTGTTGTTGGCGGCCTCCACGTGATATCCCTCCTCTTTCAGAGACTTCACAGCTTTCCACACAGCCACGCGGCTGACACCGAGATAATCCGCCAGCTCCTGTCCGGACAAATCTTTCTCCCGGTTTGCCTCCAGCAGTCTCAGAACCTCTGTCTTAACACTCATGTTCTCCTCCCTGGTCTTCTTCACATTTCATGCGCATGATCACACCGGCCTCCACCTGCGCGCTGAGACGCATGCGGATTTTCTCCCCGGGATGGGGGCAGCTCTCCACAGGTCCCTGATCATTATACATTTCTTTCACTGTTGCGGTGATATTGCTGCCGTCTCTCCCCATGATCTCAATCTCATCTCCGACGCAGAATTTATTTTTCTGTTTAAAACAGACCATACCATCCTCTGTCACGCACTCCGCCCGGCCAAGATAACGGTATTCCTGTACATATGTGCTCTCATCATATATCTGCGTCTCATGGCTGGTAAACCCAAAGAAAAATCCGGTCGTAAACTGGCGGTATGTGCACTTCGCGATCTCCTCCCGGTAACAGGGGATCCTGCTCTTATATTTTTCCGGATCCTCAAAATAATCATCCAGAGCCTGCCGGTAAGTCCTCGCCACGACAGCCACATAGAGGGCAGTCTTCATCCGTCCCTCAATCTTGAAACTGTCAATCCCCGCCTCTACAAGCTCCGGAATGTGTTCAATCATGCACAGATCCTTTGAATTAAAAAGAAAAGTACCCCTCTCATTTTCCTCAATGGGAAGATACTCGCCCGGCCGGCTCTCCTCCACAATATAATATTTCCAGCGGCAGGGGTGGGTACATGCCCCCAGATTCGCATCCCTCCCAGTAAAATAATGACTCAGAAGGCACCGGCCGGAATAAGAGATACACATAGCCCCATGCACAAAAGTCTCAATCTCCAGTTCCGGCGGAATGTGGCCCCGTATGTCCGCAATCTCTGCGAGGGACAGTTCCCTCGCCGTCACAACGCGGACTGCCCCCTGCTCCTGCCAGAAACGGAATGTCATATAATTCACATTGTTCGCCTGTGTACTGATATGGATATCAATATCCGGGCAAATGTTCCTGGCAATCACAAAAACCCCGGGATCTGATATGATCAGAGCATCGGGGCCGATCTCTTTCAGCTCCCAGAAATACTGCTCCACTCCCTGCAGATCCCGGTCATGGGCTGTGATATTTGCTGTCACATATACCTTTTTCCCATACTTATGGGCATATCGTATACCCTCCCTCATATCCTCCATGGAAAAATTTTTCGCTTTCGCCCGCAGGCCATACATCTCACCGCCGATATACACGGCATCTGCTCCGTAAAAAACTGCTGTCTTCAGCACCTCCAGACTGCTGGCCGGTGCGAGAATCTCCGGTTTCTTCATCTCCATCTCCATTCCCGGCGCATCATATCCCTGTTTTGTGATGCACCGATGCCGTGCTAATCGTCACGCCGTCCCCGATGGGGAGGCAGATTGTCTCCAGTTCCGGGTGGCTGACCAGAATCTCCAGGTACTCCCTCATGCGCCCGTGTATCGTCCTATCCCGTCTTATCACCGCATAGCGGGACTGCAGCACATCACCCCCGTGAAAAATATTGTCCGACACGAGAGTGCCGCCGGGCTCTAGAATACTCAGTACATCTGGCAGAAAACTGAGATACTGTCCTTTCGCCGCATCCATAAAGATAAAATCATACGTGTTCCCTCCCGCCGCCAGTTGCCGCAGCACATCCGCCGCGTCACCCTCCAGCAGACGGATCCGCCCCTCCGGGTCATATCTCCCCAGATTCTCTCTCGCGTCCAAAAGGCGCACCGCCACCTTTTCTACAGTTGTAATACTGCTGGTTTCCGGCAGGCACTCTCTCATAAACAGAGCCGAATACCCCACCGCTGTCCCCACCTCCAGAACTCTTTGTGGCTGCTTTGTCCTCAATAAATAGCGGAGAAGATCCCTGGTTCCCCGCCGGATGATCGGAACCCCGTCAGCCAGAGCCTTTCTCTCCAGTTCCTGAATATAAACAGGAGGTTCTTCCCGGTACATATCCAGAAAAACCTCCATGCGTTCCTCATCCATTGGCTATCCTCCGTATATCTCATCCAGTATTTCACTGTATGACATACTGGTATTCAAACTATGGGAGCCCGCTTTTATGGCTCCCCTGCCACTCTTCTCAAGTTTCATGCGCAGATAAAATGACACCTTGTTCTCTACCACTCCTCTTGCCTCAAGTTCCTCCGCAATCTCGTATTCCGACTGCCCAGTCCGTATGATCAGGGTGACCTCTTTTCCCGGCGGAAGTTCCGCGCATGTCTCTCCCAGCACATCATAGGTAAAATGATAGCCAGACTGTGCGATCTTAACGCAAAAAAACAGAGCGAGTCCGTAAAAAACAAGATTCAGCAACACGATCAATATGTTGCGCACGACCCGTAACATAGCACCCTCCACTCTATACTTCCATAATGATCGGAAGGATCATCGGATTTCTCTTGATCTTCTTCCACAGATAATCGTTCAGGGAATCCTTGATCTCTGTCTTCATCCTCCCCCAATCTGTGATGCCCCTGCTGTACAGGCGGTCCAGTGCAATATTCACAACTTCCCGGCACTCATCCATCAGATTTTCCGCCTCCCTCACATACACAAAACCGCGGGAGACGATATCCGGCCCGGACA
>CANRMO010000010.1 GCA_947631755.1 uncultured Lachnospiraceae bacterium
GGCCTTGCGGCGATCAGGATCAGGTCAGAGGGCTGAAGCCCGGCTGTGCGGTAGTCGAGATCGCGAAAGCCTGTGGAGATGCCGGTGACTGAGCCGGTATTCATAGCCGCGCTCTGAATGCTTTCCAGAGTTTCAAGGGCAATCTCGCTGATGGGGGTGAACTCTTCTGAGATCGTTCTCCCTTGTACCAGGTCAAAGACAGAGCGCTCCGTCGTCTCTACGATCTCATCGATATCGCTGGCATCCTGATAGCATTTGTTGGCGATGTCCTCTGTCGTCCGTATGAGGGAGCGCAAAAAAGATTTCTCTTTTACAATGTCTGCGTAATATTTAATATTGGCGGAAGTGGGGACAGAGGAGAGGATAGCACTGATAAATTCAATGCTGCTCACCTCTTCGGCGGCCTTTTTCTCCCGCAGCCTCTCTGTCACAGTGACGAGATCCACCGGGCGCCCCTCGTGATACAAATCGACGATGGCAGAAAAGATAACCCGCAGGCGGGAGTTGTAAAAATCCTCTTCATTCAATTTTTCAGCGGCAGTGATGACTGCCTCCTGGTCCATCAGCATAGAGCCTATGACCGACTGCTCCGCATCGGGATTATTCGGCATAGCTCTCCTAATAACATCTTCATCCATATCCGGCCTATTTTCCTTTGACAATAACTTTCAGCTCTGCGGTAACTTTCGGGTGCAGCCGGATCGGGAGCATATAGGTGCCGATGTTCTTGATTGGCTCTTTCAGCTGCATTTTTTTCTTATCCAGCTCATAACCCAGCTGTTCCCTTGCGGCTGTGGCAATCTCTTTCGTGGAGACAGAGCCGAAAACTTTCCCGTCCACACCGGCTTTGATCATAACTGTGACGGATTTTTCAGCGAGCTGTCCCGCGAACTCCTTTGCGGCTTCCAGATTTTCGGCTGCGATCTTTTCTTCATTTTTCTGGCGAAGTTTCAGGTCATTTAAATTTTTTCCGGTGGCTTCAATGCCCAGATTTTTTTTGAAAATAAAATTTCTGGCGTAGCCGTCGCTCACATTTACGATTTCATCTTTCTTTCCAAGGGATTTTACATCCTGCAGTAAAATTACTTTCATTATATGTCACCTTCTTCTTTCATTTTTATGAGAATCTGTTTCAGTTTGTCGGCAGCCTGTGCCAGCGTACACTCTGTGAGCTGCGCGCCGGCGCTTGAGATATGTCCGCCGCCGCCCAGTTTTTCCATTACGACCTGGACATTCAGCTCATCGATGGAGCGGGCGCTGATGTAGATTTTATTATTAAATTCTGTTAGCACAAAACTGGCCCTTATACCGTTTAAGTCAAGGAGATTGTCGGCGATTTTTGCTGCCACGACCGTCGGTGACGGACATTCGCCGGCGTTGCAGGGGGCGATGGCAAAACAGTCCATGAAGAGCTCCATGTTCTGGATGGCCTGTGCCTGCACCTTAAATTCAGTTAAATCCGACCGGAACATTTTGCGGATCCGCAAAATGTCGGCGCCGTTCCGCCTTAAAAATGCCACGGCCTCGAAAGTCCGCACACCGGATTTTGCCATAAAATTGTCGGTGTCCACCATAATCCCAGAGTACAGGGCGTCTGCCTCTACTGATTTCAGGCGGATCTCCTCGCCTGCATATTGCAGGATCTCGGCGACCATCTCGCAGGAGGAAGAGGCAAAGGGCTCTATATAGGAAAGGGTAGGGTTCTTAAAATACTCTCCGGCCTGCCGGTGGTGGTCAATAACGACTGTGGAGGCCACGAGCGGCAGAAGTTCCGGCGCATCGGTATAGGACGGCCGGTTTACGTCAACAATTATCATCAGGACATCCTGGCCGGAACCGATAAAATCAATGGCCTCATCCGTTTTTACAAACAGATCTTCCGGGTAATCCTTATTTGCCTGGAATGATTTCAGCAGCGGGGCTAGGGAAGAAGTCACCTGATTGACCACGATCCTGGTCGGCTTTTCCAGAGCCTTTGCAATACAGTAAATGCCGATTGCGCTTCCGATGGCGTCCACATCTGGCAGGGAGTGACCCATGATAATGACACGGCTGGCAGCCTGTATGGACTCCCGGAGGGCGTGTGCTTTGACGCGGGCCTTGACCCGGGTGTTCCTCTCCTGCTGGACATTTTTTCCGCCGTAATAGAGAACATTGTCTTTTGTTTTTATGACTACCTGGTCCCCGCCCCTGGCCAGCGCGATGTCCATGGCGCTGCGAGCGTATTCCTGGCGTTTCAGGTATGTTTCTGCCTGGACTCCGATCCCTATGCTTATCGTGACGGTAGTATCCTCACTGGCGTTGATGTTGCGGATTTCATCGAGGATAGAAAACTTTCCCGCCTGCAATTCCGCCAGAAATTTGTGCTGGAACAGGAAGATGTACTTGTCCTTTTCCAGCCTGCGGGTGACGGCGTCAATCCGCGACATGTATTTATTGATCTTCCGGTCGATCAGGAGAGAGAGCAGAGAACTGCGCACATCATCCAGAGGGGAAAAGGCGTCCTCGTAATTATCGATATAGAGGAGGCCGATATCCAGACGCTGGTCGTAATTTTCCTTGATGCAGTGGACGATTTCTGTCTCGTCATAGACAAACAGGGCGTACAGTGTGCTGCCGATGCCAATCTCTCTTGCATTTTTCTGGATGTCTTCGGGAGTTTTTTCTACTTCTACTTTTTGTATAACGGTTTTGTAATACATATCGTCTATCCGGAAGTGCATTTCCCCGTCATTGTCCGGGTCGCTGGGAAAGGCTTTGTCATCCAGGGCCGGTATGGCATCGCTGATGTGGAATTTTTTTGCAAGGCCGTGTGAGAAGAGCTTGTGGAATTTTTTGTTCTGCCAGATACACCGCTTGTCCGGGTCAAGAATGGCGACGGGCACATCCAGGTCATAGGCGACCCGGTTTACCGTGACGTGAAACCTCATGGAATATTCGACGAGGTCGTGTAATAAAGCCCCTCTTTTAAAATAATAGAGGATGACGGCGATGAGCAGATACACAAGAACATAGACAGCCATGATAAAACCAGCTTTTTTGTTTATTGTGAAGATCTGTATATTCATGACTATGAGAAGAATTCCGAGCAGCAGCGGCCATCTTAAATAGGACCGGAGCGTTCCGCGGATTTTATTTTGTGTCAATTGAATACCCCCTTATATGCCTACATTCTTTTCCAGCTTGAGAATAGTAACCATTATAGCATAATTTTGTGCTGTATACAAATGCTAATATTGAAATTTGAGAAAGAATCGTGTATGATAGGAAATAAGGGAATATTGTGCGCCTCTTTTTTGTGGGGATCAAGGTGTTAAAGGAGTGATGGGATGAAATGTAAAAGATGCGGTACGGAACTTCGGAACGATGATGAATTTTGTTATCACTGTGGCGAGAGGACTACCGTTTTACAGAGATTATTTGCCAGCAGGGCGATCGTTGGGAGCTCGATCGCAATTGTAATCGTGATTATTGCGGCAATCTTAACGTGGATGATTATGAGCGGAAGACTGGATCTGTCCGCTGTTAAAACTAAGATGCAGAACATGCAGACAAAAAAAGAAACACATGTCGTGGAAAATGACGGCAACGACGGTCATGGCAGCAGTGGAAAGGGAGAGGACAGCCCTGCCACGGAGGCTGCAGTCGCCGCCACCGGGACGCCGGAGGCATCGCCGTCACCGGCGCCGTCTGTCTCCTGGCCCGCGGATGTGACGGAGACAGAAAAGACAGAGATGAAGGGTCTGACGGAGCGGGTGAAACCGTTTCTTGCGTTCAGTGCTTCTTATTATGAGAATGGGAGCCACCCGTTTAAGTGGGATGATGTCTCTGCGACGACGATGGCGCTTTATAATCTGTACTATTTGGACAAGACTGTGAAGTACGGCACGCCGTATGCCTCGGTTGAGAAAAAGGTGAAGAAAGAGATGAAACACATCTTTGGCGGCAACGCGAAGTTTAACCTGACCTATAGCGGGTACTACCCGGATTATGTGTTTGTGAAACAGAACGGAACTGTTCTGTATAATGTCGTGAGGACAGACGGAAAAGCTTATAAGATGAAAGTGGAGAAGATCATCAACACGAAAGAGGATAAATACCGCGTGATCGTCAGTGCGTGGCTGCAGAGAGAGAGCAATAAGGAAAACGGGTATGCCCAGAAGTATACTATCTATGTGGACAGGGATGAGACGGCAAAATACGGGTATGTGGTCCGCAAGATTAAGTTATATGAGAAGAAAGACAAAAAAGTGAGCGGATGAGTGTGCCAGTTCCTTATTTTAGTGATGGCACGTGAAAAAGGGCCACCGGCTAAGCCGGTGGCCCTGGTTTTATAGGAAACTCCGTCTTTTGCGGAGCTAAGAACGGCTTTGCCGTTCTTAGAGCGTTGCGTTTCTTGGTCAACGCTTTTTTTAGAGAACAGATTATTCCACTGTATATGGCATCAGTGCTACGTGACGGGCACGTTTGATCGCCGACGTCAGAGCTCTCTGATGTTTGGCGCATGTGCCGGTGATCCTCCTCGGAAGGATCTTTCCCCTCTCAGACATATATCTCTTCAGCTTGTTTGTATCTTTGTAATCGATATAGTCATGCTCTTTATCAGAGCAGAAAGCGCAGACTTTCTTTCTTCTGCGGGGGCCTCTTCTCCTGGCCGGAGAATCGCCTCTGTCTTTATTGTAAGCCATCTTAAAAACCTCCTTATAAATTCACCGATTAGTTAAATGGTAATCCGTCTTCAATACCGTCCGGAATATTCATGAAATCATCATTGGCAGCCGCAGTCGGCTCCGGTGCGCCTGCGCCGAAATTGCCATTGCTGCGCGCCGCGGCATTGGCATCTGCCGTGCTCTTTCTCTCAGCAAACTCAACCTCTTCGGCGATGATCTGTACGCTGTAAACTTTCTCTCCATTTTTATTGGTATAATTGTCATTCTGTACCCGGCCGGACAATAACATGCGGGAACCCTGTTTGAAATATTTTTCAACGAATTCTGCCTGTTTTCCGAATGCGGTACAGTTAAAGAAGTCGACATCCGTGTCGCCCTGGCGGGCAAAACGGCGGTTTACAGCGATGCTGAACCTGGCAATGGCCAATGAGTTCTCACTCTGAGTATAACGGATTTCAGGATCACGGGTAAGATTACCCATTAAAATCACCTTATTCATGGAAGACTCCTCCTTGTCTTATGCTTCCTGTCTCACGCATAAGTATCTGAGCACGTTGTCCATAATGCGAAGTCTCTGTTCCAATTCGCCCGGTGTCTCCGGCTCGGAATCGAACTGAATAAAGTAATAAAAGCCTTCACTCATCTTCTGAATTTCATAAGCAAGCTTCTTCTTGCCCCATTCATCGACGTTTGTAATCGTTCCGCCCAAAGCCGTGATATGTTCCTTGGCTCTCTCGACGGTGGCATTTCTTACTTCGTCCTCAACTTTTGCACTAACAACTAAAGCTAATTCATACTTATTCATAGTTGCATGCACCTCCTTTTGGTCTCTGGCTCTCTCAGAGAGGAATGGATGCTCTCTAAAAGAACAAGGAATATGATTTTTACATCACGGAGTTATATTATATCACGGAGAATTGGCAAATGCAAGAAATTTTTACTCGATAAATCCCCGGAATCCTTTTTCCACGGTTTTGCGGGGAATCATGACCTGATGGCCGCAGCCAAGGCATTTCAGTCGGAAGTCCATGCCGACCCGCAGGATTTCCCAGCGGTTTTCCCCGCAGGGGTGTGGTTTTTTCATCTTTATATTCTGGCCTACTGAAAATTCCATGGAAATATCCTCCTGAACAATTTTTGCCATATGGTCTTGTTTTTTGCTTATTATACAAATAAGGGAAAAAACTGTCAATGAGAGTTTTTACAAGGGGAAATTAGGAGCAGAGGTGAAGCTTTGCACGACTATCATTGAAAAAAAAACATCTTTATGGTAGGATATTACATAATCAGGGGAGGATCTGCCTCAATAATTGTTAAAGTTGCTTAGATATAAGTCCAAATGAGATTGCAAAGATGTCCAGAGGCAAGACTGTTTCTATGGATATTATATTCAGGAATGAATCGAGGTGATTACTAGTGAAATTAAAAAATATCAAGATTACAAATTATAGATGTTTTAAAGAGGCGGATATTGATTTTGATGAACATGTAACATTGATTGTTGGTAAAAACGGAGTCGGTAAGACAGCAATATTAGATGCTGTGGCTGTTTCTGTCAGCACGTTTTTATTGGGTATTGATGGAGGTATAAGCAGAAGTATATTAAAAGATGATGCCAGGTACGAGTTCCATGATTTGGATGGAACGATTGATCCACAGCATCAGTTCCCGGTAAGTATTGACAGTATTGGTGATTGTCTGGATAAGCAAAATATAAAGTGGGTTCGTTCGCTAAATTCAGAAAATGGTAAGGCTACCATCAAAGATGCTGGAGCATTAACTGATATTGCAAAGAAAGTACAAAACCAGATTATGACGGGAGATAAGAAGTTGGTACTTCCACTGATATCCTACTATGGAACAGGACGTTTGTATGCACAGAAGAAGGAAAAGAGAAATATTGAGTCCTTAACAGAATTTAAGCGACAGGTTGGTTACGTAGATTGTATGGCAGCAGAATCGAATGAGAAGCTGATGCTGAATTGGTTCCAAATGCAGACATTGAAAAGTCTTCAAGATCAGCAGAAAACTGGTGTAATAAAGAGATCATTACTCTTAAAAACTGTTGAAAAAGCTATTTGCAGGAGCTATGAGAGAATTAGTGGTTCGAGAAATGCTACCCTTACTTTTGACCTTGTTACACATAGATTAGTATTGGAATTCAAAGCAGCAGATGGCAGTGCACAGAAATTTGCGATGGATGAAATGAGTGATGGTTATAAGAATACGCTGAGTATGATAGGAGATATTGCTTACAGAATGGCGGTCTTAAATCCCACATTAGGCGATCGGGTATTAGATGAAACCATGGGAGTTGTGTTGATTGATGAAGTGGATTTACATTTGCATCCACAGTGGCAGCAGACCATTTTAAGCGATCTTCATGCAATATTTCCAAATGTGCAGTTTATTGTAAGCTCTCATGCACCAGCAGTAATTAACTCAGTTCCACGGGAACAGATTCGTATTTTGGATAGTGGAGAAATTTATATGCCGGCCGCACAGACATATGGAAGGGATGCAAATTCTATCCTAAGAGAAGTTATGAAAGTATCAGAAAGACCGGCAGATGTTGTACAGCGCCTGTCTGCTTTCTATGCCTGTATGGATGAGAATGATTATAAAAAAGCAGATAAAATGTTGACAGAGATTGAAAAAATTGTTGGAACAAATGATCCGGATATCGTAGCTGCAAGGACAGCTCTGGATATGGAAAAGATGTTGGGGGGAATAGCCTGTGATAGTTGTGAAGAAAGGTAAAGAACCGCGTAGTCTCATGGAATTCCGTTTACAAAATCCAGATGCGGATTACGAATCGGATATGCCTTCAAATGTTTTGAAAGATGTTCGGGAACAGATGTGGAATGATCAGGTTTGTTTATGTGGCTATTGCATGAAAAGGATTAATAGTCCTAGAAATGTTAGAGTTGAGCATTGCAGACCGAGACATCCGCAAGGAGAAGAGACGCATGATAATAAAGCAACATTAGATTTCAAATGGATGCTGGGGGTCTGCTATGGTAATAGCTTGGAAAGAGGCGTAAGACCAGAGGATATGACATGTGATGCCCACAGAGGTAATACAGAGCTTAGGATCAATCCATTTGATGAACTATCTGTTAGAAAGATTAAGTATAGAACAGATGGCAGCGTTTATTCGGATGACGTCGAAATTAACAAAGATGTAACAGAGACATTAAATCTAAATTGTCAGGCACTTTCTTTACCACAGACACGTAGAAGTGTGTTGATGGCAGAGAAAGGCAGAATCATGAAGAAGTGCAAAGGGAAATCTCGGGATACATTCATGCGTGAGTTGAAGCGTACATATAAAAGTCTGGTACAGGAACGGAATCTTACACCGTATTGTGGAATTATTATATCCTGGCTGGAGAGCAAATTAAAGATATCATGAATTGTGCAGACAGTCTTGCGAAATTACCGGCGGGCATATGCGGATGGGGAAATGACCTGGATGTGATTGCCCAGAGTGTGGCGAGCGATAAAGGGCATTTTAAATGCGTCCGTACATACCGCCTGTAAAAAATATATGGACTATGTTGTTCTAAAATTAAAAACAGGAGGAGACAGTGTGAAAAATAAGCTCGATATCTTATTTTCCACACTGACGCTCCGGAATGGAGGTTAACATGACAAAAAAAGCGAAGAAAGGCCTTGTACACTTTCTTACCCTCGCCCTGCTGGCGGGACTTTTGCCGGTTGGAAATGATGCGCGGGTCAGTGAGGCAGCAGGCTATGGGGTAAGTGCTCCGAGGACGGAGAGCACCGGGAAAGTTACATGGGACTGCGTGTATTTCGGAAACTATTGGCAGGAGGACACAAATGGGAACGGAACGGCAGATAAGAACGACGACAAACAGCCGATCAAGTGGCGCGTGCTGTCGGTAAACGGGGACGATGCGTTCCTCGTGGCGGATCAGAATCTGGACTGCCAGAAATACAATGATACATATATGGATGTGACTTGGGAGACCTGTACGATGCGAAGCTGGCTGAACGGGTATGGAGCGTCTTCTAACTTCTGTGAAAAGGACTATACGGATAATAATTTCAAGGATGATGCATTTACATCCGGAGAACAGGCCGCGATAAAGACGACAACGGTTGTAAACGAGGACAACTCGGAATATGGAACGGAAGGTGGGAATGATACGCAGGACAAGGTGTTCTTGCTGTCAATTGGTGAGGTAAGAAATCCCTCTTATGGTTTTTCTTCCACGGAAGACGAAATAGCTACGAGAGAAGTAAAAAATACGGATTATGCGGAGGCACGGGGTGCATATACAGATATATCTACAGAGTGCGCAGGAAACGGCAGGTGGTGGCTGCGGTCACCCGGCGACGATAGTGGTTGTGCTTCGCATGTGTATTGCAATGGATATCTCAATTCGAGTGGTGATATTGTCTACTTTAATGATAAAGGCGTGCGGCCCGCCTTGCATTTGAATCTATCATCTGATTCAAGTTGGTCATATGCCGGTACCGTGAGCTTCGATGGGGGAGCAGGCGAGCCAGGGACCCCCACACCGACACCTCCAGCCCCAGCGAGTCCCTCACCTGTGCCCCCCACGCCGCCTGTGCCTTCCGGGGACACAGGGACAGGTCAGAATGGAGGATCATCCGGCAGCGGAGGAGCTTCTTCGCCTGCTGGCAGCACATTGTCCGAAGAAAGCGGGGCTTCTGTGAACAAAGGAAGTGTTTCGGATAAGAAAGTAAAAGCTCCGGCGAAGGTATCGCTCACTTCCGTAAAAAACAAAAAGAAGAGATCTTTTACCGCTGTGTGGAAGAAGGTCTCCGGTGCGAACGGCTATGAGATCCAGTATGCCCTGAATAAGAAATTTACCAGGGGAAAAAAGACAAAGCTGACAAAGAAGACAAAGCTGACAGTAAAGAAGTTAAAGAAAAAGAAGTATTTTGTCCGGGTTCGTGCGTATACTCTCAGGAATGGGGAAAAAGTGTACGGGGCATGGAGTAAGGTGAAGAAAGTAAAGGTGAAAAAGTAGAAAAGAGGACTCCCCCCTTGCAGAGCTGGTCTGTGAGGGGGAAGTTCCATTTTTGCTTTCCGGGCTGTGGGTATTAATTCATGATGATGTTGCAATACGTCGGTAATTGTGATATATTTGTGAGTAAGATTACATAGAAAACTTTGGCTGGTAGCAGGGTGGTATTTCTATCCTTATGCTGGTCAACCCACCTTGTGGGCGGTTGCTCCCTTTTCTACATCCAATATAACATATCTTCTATGGAATTGCAAGGGGGAGTTGGATGTAAGTGCACTTGTAAACAAAGCAATAATAAGGGAGGAAAAGAAGACGATGAAGGTAAAAAACAGAGTGAATAGAGCGAAAAGAAAAACAGCAGGGATCAGCTTTTTTGTGATCACCGCGCTGGTCCTGGGGATGTTAGGCGGCGCCCCGGCCGAAAAAGTCCGCGCGCAGGAGAGTGTGCCGGAGAAGATCTGTGTGGTGCTGGATCCCGGGCACGGGGGCAATGATCCAGGGACAGAGAAAGCGACAGTGGTGGATGGTGTTTCGGGGAAAATGGCAGAAAAGGACTGCACTCTGAAGGTGGCACTGTACGCAAAGGAAGCCCTGGAGGCGGACGGGCGGTTTGAGGTCTATCTGACAAGAGAGGCAGATACGTATATGTCCCTGGAAGAACGGGCGTTTTTTGCCAGGGACAAGGAGGCGGATGTGCTGGTGAGCCTTCATTTTAATTCAGCTTCGGCGGTGACTGCCAACGGTGCGGAAGTGTGGCAGTCTGTGCTGCCGAAATATCAGATTCCGAACCTCCCCCAGCAGATTTTACAGGCGATCGGGGAGAAGACGGGACTGAACATCAGCCGCGGCGTGAAATCAAGGGAGAGTGGAACCGGAAACCGCTGGAACGATGCGGCGAACTGGGATGGCTCTAAAAACAGCAATGTCCCAGCAGATTATTACGGTCTGATCCGCCATGGGGCCCGGTGGGGCGTGCCATCTATGATTGTGGAACACGCTTTCTTCTCAAACGAGGCGGATCTGGCGTATCTGGCTCAGGCGGACGACGCCGGGCTGAGGGCGCTGGGGGAGGCAGACGCCAAAGCGCTGATTGATTTCTACACCGGGCATACCCACAGCTATGGGGTTACGGAGACGGAATATCCGCTGTCCTGTATTTCGGGGGGGCGGCAGGCGCAGCACTGCACCGTGTGCAAGGCAAAGAAGAATGTGGCGGCGATCGCCGCCCAGTCCGATGCGAGTGCGCATTTTGCGGAGTCCTTTACTGTAACGAAGAAAGCCACTACTGCCAGTGAGGGGACAGAGAGGGGAACGTGTTTATATTGCGACAGGCTGTTTACAAGGGCGATCGCGAAACTGCCGGCAGCCAGCGGGCAGACGGGTAAAAATGTCAAACCGGCGGCTGCTAAGATCACTGTGGCAAAGGCAGTTGTCAGTAAAGTGAAAAGGAACAGAAAAAAGAAGACCGTGACGATAACTGTCAAAAAAATCAAGGGGGCTGGCGGATACCAGTATAAATATGGAAGCAATAAGAAAGTCACCAAAAACAAAAAGACGGTAAATAAAAAGGCAAATAAGCTGAAAGTGAAAAAGTGGAAGAAAAAGACGTTTTATGTGAAAGTCCGGGCGTATAAGTACAAGACCAACGGAAAAAAGGTATACGGCAAGTGGAGTGCAGCGAAAGCGGGATGATGTGGGATTCCTTTTTTGAAATTCGGAAATAAAGAAAACTATCATTGCCATATTTTCCAAAATGGGGTAAAATGGTGTCAGCGTGATTGAGATTTTATGACACAGTGATGAAAGGAGTATGAGCATGAGACGAATCGCTTTTTTGACCAGCGGCGGTGACTGCCAGGCGCTGAATGCAACGATGCGCGGTGTGGCCAAGACACTTTACAACGCAGATCCAGACACAGAGATCATCGGGATCCTGGAAGGCTATAAGGGTTTGATGTACGAAAAATACGTGAAAATGAAGCCCTCGGATTTTTCCGGCATTCTGACAGAGGGTGGAACGATTCTCGGTTCTTCCCGGCAGCCATTCAAAAATATGAGGAAACCGGATGAAAACGGCATGGACAAGGTTCTTGCCATGGTGAATACCTATAAAAAACTGAAATTGGACTGCCTGGTCATCCTGGGCGGAAACGGCACGCAGAAATCGGCCAATATGCTCCGGGAAGAGGGGCTGAATGTAGTGGGGCTCCCGAAGACGATTGACAACGATATCTGGGGCACAGACATGACTTTTGGCTTCCAGAGCGCAGTAGATATTGCCACAACGGCGATCGACTGTATCCACACAACTGCCTACTCCCACGGGCGCGTGTTTATCGTGGAGGTCATGGGGCACAAAGTTGGCTGGCTGACCCTGCATGCCGGTATTGCCGGGGGGGCGGACGTGATTCTTATCCCGGAGATTCCATATGATATCGATGCTGTGGTAAATGCGATCCAGAAGAGAACCGATGACGGGAAAAGGTTCTCGATCCTTGCAGTCGCGGAGGGAGCCATATCAAAAGAGGACGCAGCTCTCTCGAAAAAGGAATTGAAGGCAAAGCTGAAAAACAATCCTTATCCCAGTGTTTCCTATAAAATTGGCGCGGAGATTGAGGAGAGAACCGGGCAGGAGATCCGCATCACAGTGCCGGGGCACACCCAGCGCGGAGGCAGTCCCTGTGCTTATGACCGCGTGATCTCCAGCCGTCTTGGAGCGGCGGCAGCTAACCTCATCCTTGAGGGGAAATACGGATATATGGTGGGATTTAAAAATGACGAGATCGTCCCGGTTCCGCTGGAAGAAGTGGCGGGCAAGTTAAAAATGGTGGATCCGGATTCTTCTATCATAAGGGAGGCTAAGGGCCTCGGCATCAGTTTTGGAGATGAGTAATGGCTTATCAGGCATTATATCGAAAATACCGCCCCAAAGATTTTTCTGACGTAAAGGGGCAGGAGCATATTGTAAAAACGCTGACCAATCAGATTCAGGCGGACCGGATTGGTCACGCCTATTTATTCTGCGGCACGCGGGGGACAGGAAAGACTACAGTTGCCAAAATATTTGCAAAGGCTGTGAACTGTGAAAATCCCGGGCCGGACGGTCCCTGTGGGGAGTGCGCCATGTGCCGGGCCATCGAGGCTCAGTCCTCGATGAATGTGGTAGAGATTGACGCCGCCTCCAACAACCGGGTGGACGACATCCGCCAGGTTATCGACGAGGTGCAGTATTCGCCGGCGGAGGGGCGTTTTAAGGTATATATCATCGACGAGGTGCATATGCTTTCTACCAGTGCCTTTAATGCGCTTTTGAAGACGCTGGAAGAGCCGCCGTCCTATCTGATCTTTATACTTGCTACCACTGAGGCGCACAAAATCCCGCTGACGATATTGTCCCGGTGCCAGCGCTATGATTTTAAGCGGATCCGCGTGGAAGAGATTGCCGGGCGGCTGCGTGAACTCCTGGAACGCGAGGGGATCGGGGCAGAGGACCGGGCGCTCAGTTATATTGCCAGGCAGGCGGACGGAGCGCTGAGAGATGGGCTGAGCTTATTGGAGCAGTGTATTTCTTTCTATTTTGGCCAGGAGCTCACTTACGAAAATGTACTGAAAGTTCTGGGAGCGGTGGATCACGGGGTCTACCATGAGCTGATGGAGGCGCTTGTCTCGAACCGCGCGGAAAGCGTGATAGAGGTTGTGGGCGGGGTCGTGGAACAGGGAAAAGACCTGACTCAGTTTGTAAATGAGTTTGTCTGGTATCTGCGCAATCTCCTGGTAGTAAAGACAGCGGAGGACGCGAGCCAGCTTGTGGACATGTCGGAGGAAAATCTGCGGGAGATGGAAACTTATGCGGAAAAGATTGAGACGCCCATGATCTTCCGCTACATCCGCATTCTGAGCGAACTGGCGGGGGAAATGAGGTACGGCAATAATAAAAGAGTGTTGATGGAAGTGGCGCTCATTAAGCTGTGCCGTCCGCAGATGGAACAGGACTATGAGTCACTGGTTAACCGTCTGCACAATCTGGAACAGAGGAATGAGGAGCTTCAGGACGCTTTGGAGTCAGGTGCTTTTGCGGTGCCGTCCGGCGGCGGGAAAGCGGCGGCAGAGAGCAGAGAACCCGCGCCACCCAAAAAGGAATTACGCCCGGAGGCAGTCCCGGAAGATGTGAGAGAAGTGGTGGCAAACTGGAAACAGATCCTCGGCCGCGTCGGTGCGGTGACGCGCAGGATGCTGGAGGATGTCCGGCTCTCGGTGTCTGAGGACGGGGCGCTCGTCATGGCATTTTCCCAGGCTACCACAGCGGAATATTTTAAGCGGGAAGATAATCAGGAAGAACTGATCCGGGCGGCGGAGCAGTTGACCGGAAAAGTGATAAAACTGGATGTGCGGTTTCTTGAGGGCAGAAGAGAGATGAACACATTGCCGGAACTTAGGAATATGATAAAAAATGTGGAGATAGAAATTCTGGAATAAAATATTTTGGAGGTTGAAATGGCAAGACGCGGAGGATTTCAGGGCGGTATGCCCGGCAATATGAATAATCTGATGAAACAGGCGCAGCGGATGCAGCGCCAGATGGAAGAGACGCAGAAAGAGATGGAAGAAAAGGAATATGAGGCGACAGCCGGGGGTGGCGCCGTCACAGTCAGAGTGTCAGGGAAAAAAGAAATTCTTTCTGTGAAATTATCGGAAGAGGTAGTGGATCCGGATGATATTGAGATGCTCGAGGATCTGATCGTAGCTGCGACGAATGAGGCGCTGCGCAAGATGGAAGAAGACAGCGCGAAATCTATGGAAGCGCTGACCGGCGGTCTGAACCTTGGCGGAGGCTTTCCTTTCTGATGAATTATTACAGTGAATCGATCAATAATCTGATTGAGGAATTGGCCGGCCTCCCGAACATCGGGCCAAAATCGGCGCAGCGGCTGGCATTCCATATCTTAAACCTCCCGGAAAAACGGGTTGAGCGCATGGCAGAGACGATTCTGACGGCGCGGAAAAAAATCTGTCTCTGTGAGAGGTGTTTTAATCTGTCAGATCAAAAGGTCTGCCCCATCTGCAGCAACCCGAAGAGGGATCCTTCTACCGTGATGGTAGTGGAGGAGCCGAGCGACCTGGCGGCCTATGAAAAGACGGGGCAGTACCGGGGACTCTATCATGTTCTGCACGGGGCGGTCAACCCCATGGTGGGGGTACAGCCGGAAAATCTCAAATTAAAGGAATTGCTGCAGCGCCTCCAGAGAGAGGACATAAAAGAGGTGATCATCGCCACCAACTCCACGGTGGAGGGGGAGGCGACGGCTCTCTGGATCAGCAAATATGTCAAGCAGGCGGGCATTAAAGTGACCCGCATTGCCAGTGGTGTGCCTGTGGGGGGCGCCTTGGAGTTTATCGACGAGATGACACTATTCCGCGCGCTGGAGGGGCGCACAGAACTGTGAGCGCAGCAGGCATTGGTAAAGACCGAGCGATATGAAGTCAGCCAGCTGCATGACCAGGTTCAGATGGGTGGTCTGAAGGAGCATCTGGCCGCTGAAGCCGGACAGATTTACGATTCCGGTGATGAAAATATCGCCGATGGCGGGCAGCTCTTTGTCAACGCCGACCCCCGGACAGAGATGGCCCTCTCCCAGCGTCACATAGCCGACGTGCTCCATGATCCCGAGAGATGCGTCAACTGCGATGACAAGCGCATCCGGGTGGTAGAGCTGGATGAGATTTATAGTAGCTTCCAGATTTTTGGCGTGAACGGGTTTTTCCAGTGTGCCACAGACCTGGAATTTGTTTTTGCCGGAACCGCCTTCTCTTCTTTGGTGGCTGAGATTGATCTTGTGCCCTACGATCGGGCCAAGACAGTCCCCGGTGGCCCGGTCGGAACCAATGCACACGAGGATGATATCGCGGTCTCTGTAGCTGTGCTTGAGCAATAATTTCTGCAGAGCGCCCGTGAAACGGATCAGCGACTGTTCGTCGCCGGGGTTAAAATACTGTATCATAAATCAATCAGCCTTTCTATCTATCATTTCTATCCATAAGTATTCTCTAAAATCCATAAAATAAACGCAAAAAAAATAGAATCATCGTCTACCAATCGACAAATTCAGCGGCTTGTCCGTGTTATGATAAACCCAAATATGTCCGAGGAGGGAAGAGCGATGATGCAATGGAATAAACCGAAAAGTGTCCGTCAGATTGGTGAGGCGCCGGGACGCGAGCGCATTTTTATGGAGGATTATGTGATCCGCTTTGCCAGAAAGCTGGCGAAACAGAGCCGTGGCGGGGAGAGGGCGGCCATGCTGCTGGGCGGCACTTATATGAATAAGAATGAGAAGATCTATCAGATATCCGGCATTGTGGAGGTTTCTGGTTTCGCTGAGCGGGAAGAGCCTGAGCTGTCCCAGAAAATGTGGGACAGGATCTATACAGATATCAAGGAAAATTTTACGGATCTGGAGATTGTGGGGTGGTTTTACTCGTGGAAAGGCTTTTCGGCCGCCGATGTGTCCACGCTGCTGGAAATACACAAACAGAATTTCCAGCACCGGGACAAGGTTCTGTACCTGTTTGACCAGAAAGAGGACGAAGATTCTTTTTTTCTGTACAAAAACGGCCAGTTTGAAAAACAGGAGGGTTACTTTATCTATTATGAGAAAAATCCGGAGATGCTGGCGTTTATGGAGCGGGAAAATAACCGCCATGTACATATCATAGAGCAGGAAGATGACCGGGTGATCCGCAATATACGGGGAGTGATGGAGGAAAATGAAAAGAAGAAACAGGTAATGCAGCAGAAACAAAAGAGGGAGAGCCGTTTTGGATACAGCCTCGGTGTGGTCGTGGCGCTGATTCTGATTGTGCTGGGCGTCTCCGCGCTGAAAAACCAGCAGACGCTGGGGGAGATGAAAGTGCAGGTGGCCCGGCTGCAGGAGCTGGCGCTGGGAAATGAGAGCATGGAATCGGTCACGACAGTAGAGACCATGGGCAGCAGCCTGACTAAAATGACGGAGACCCCGGCGGCGGTGGACGCACAGGCCAGCGGGGCGGCTGTCTCGGCGGGGGCAGTGGCGCAGCCGTGATTTGCGCGAAGGCAAAGCGAGGATATGTCTGTGCTTGCACAAGACGATCCGAGCGCCAATGCCAACTACGTTGGCTATGCGAACACCGAGCAGTCTCGCGAAGCGTGACGCTCGTGGTTTGCAAAAATGGCTGGTTGCAAAACAAAAGCCTGCTGTGTTATACTGAGCTGTAAGCAGAAGAAAAAGGGGGACAGGCAGTGGCGGATATATACAATTTCAGTGCGCGCGGGCCGGCGGAAGATCCGGGGAAAAAGAAAAATACAGCGGTGGCAGCCACCGTGGCAGCAGTTATCGCCGCTGGTGTGATCGCCCTGGCTGTCGTGTCCTATCTTATGAGCAACCGCTGCTATCACAATTATGATGTGATTTCTGAGGTTGACAGGAGTGACAGCAATAATGTAATATATTCTTATTTCAACGGGAATATACTCAAGTGCAGCCGGAGTGGCATCAGCGCAGTCAGCAGTGAGGGAAAAAATCTGTGGAACGGCGGTTTTGAGATGAAGCAGCCGCAGACGGATGTGTGCGGGAATTTTGTGATAGTTGCTGACGTCACGGGAAAGAATTTCTATGTCTACAATGGCGAGGATGAGGGCACTTCGATAGAAACTACGCTGCCCATTGTCCGGGCGAAAGTGTCAAAGCAGGGCCTGGCAGCCGTGATGCTCGAAGACACAGATTCCAATGTGCTGAATATATATAATCCATACAGCAGTGCAGAGAGCCTTCTGGTTGAGATCCCCACAAATGTAAGCGAAGAGGGGTATCCTCTGGATTTCGACATATCATTAGATGGGAAGAGCGTTGTCACTTCCTATCTGGCTGTCAATGGAAGTGCCGTTGAGACAAAAGTAAACTTCTACAATTTTACAGAGGTAGGGCAGGACCAGAACATGCTGGTGGGCGGCAAGTCCTACGGGGAGAGCATGGTGTCCCGGATTGATTTTGTGGGGGAGGACGAAGTGGCCGTTTTCCATGAAAATGGATTTACGCTTTTCCACAAAATGAAAAAGCCCGAAATACTGTCGGAGAGAACTTTTGAAGAAGGGATCGGGAGCGTAGCGTTGAGTGACAAATACATTGCCGTTGTCACAGAGGGGGAGGGGAAAGAATCCCGGACGCTTTATCTGTACGATTTAAAGGGCAAGCAGAAGATGAAAAGAGAGATTTCCTACGAATTTTCGGAGATGAAGATTTACAGAGATGAAATTTTCTTTATTTCAAATCTTGACTGCCATATTCTGAGGACAAACGGGTATGAGAAATTTGAGTGCACGTTTGACGGCGGAATTGATACGGTGTTTCCGACACCGGATGGAACGGTCTATACATTGCTTGAGGCGTCAAAGCTACAGAGAATAAAGCTGAGGCGGAAATAGCATGGGGACTTTGCTCCTGCCGGGAAATCCAGGTGAGATATATCGCCCGGACTGTTACATAGCATATGGTATCACAGATAGTATGAGAAAAGGAAGGATGCAAAATGGAAGCAAGGATTGCAGAGTTAGTGGCGCTGTGCATTGTTGTCGCGTGTGTTGTCCACGGGAAGAACCGCGGCCTGCTAATGGAGGTGTATTCGCTGGTAAAGATCATACTGATCATCGTCGGCACATTTATTCTGTCGGCGCTGATCCTGCCGTATATCCCGGATTACATACCCGGGAGGTCAGGAGTGTCATATTCGATCTCCGTCATACTGGCAACGATCATTATTGCCTTTTTGGATCACCTGTTGAAACTGATCACAAAGATCCCAGTTCTCAGTACACTGGACCGGGTCGGGGGGGCGCTGATCGGTATTGTGATCGGTATTGTGCTCGACTGGCTCGCAGTTGTATTTATCATAAAATTTAGTGATATGGACTGGGCGAAACAGGCCGCGGCCGCTATCCAGCAGAGTCCGCTTTTGTCCGGCCTGCTGAAATTGAATATTTTTGCTTGACAAAGGGAAATCCGCACGATATAATGATTTAGCGCGTATTCGTGTGGATTTTTTTTGCTTTCCGGGAGAAAATTTCCGGTTTTGGGAAAGATAACATGCGGGGCGCGGCAGTGATATTATTTTAAATACAGGAGGTGAAAATTAATGCCAACTTTTAACCAATTAGTAAAGCAGGGAAGAAAATCGGTTGCAAAAAAATCGAATTCACCGGCACTGCAGTCATCTTACAACTCTCTGAAGAAGAGATCTGTCAATACGAGCTCTCCCCAGAAGAGAGGTGTGTGCACGGTTGTCCGTACTGCTACGCCTAAGAAACCGAACTCAGCTCTCCGCAAGATTGCCAGGGTACGGCTTTCTAACGGTATTGAGGTGACAAGTTATATTCCTGGCGAGGGACACAACCTTCAGGAGCACAGCGTTGTCATGATCCGCGGCGGACGTGTAAAGGACCTTCCTGGTACAAGATACCACATTATCCGTGGTACTTTGGACACGGCAGGTGTTGCTGACAGAAAGCAGGCTCGTTCCAAATATGGGGCAAAGAGACCAAAAGCAGGCAAATAATCTGCTGAAAGCCTGGTTTACTAATTAAAAAAGTACCGGATTAATTTTTGCATCTGAATTATAAAATTGTAAGGAATGTGCAAGACTTAAACTGGTGCGGACACAAGTCGTGAGTACCTGTGAATTAATGATCTATTAAGGAGGGAAGTAACGTGCCACGTAAAGGACATATTCAGAAAAGAGATGTGTTAGCGGATCCAGTTTACAAGAGTAAGGTTGTCACAAAACTGGTGAACAACATTATGCTGGATGGCAAGAAGGGTATTGCCCAGAAAATCGTATACGGAGCTTTTGAGACAGTTGCCGAGAAGACCGGTAAGGATGCTCTGGAAGTGTTTGACGAGGCTCTGAACAATATTATGCCGGAATTGGAGGTTAAAGCAAGACGAATCGGCGGTTCCACTTACCAGGTTCCGATCGAGGTCCGTCCTGACCGCAGGCAGGCTCTGGCTCTTCGCTGGCTGACTACTTTTTCACGCAACCGCGGGGAGAAGACAATGAAAGAGAGACTGGCGAATGAGATCATGGATGCCGCCAACAATACAGGCGCATCCGTCAAGAGAAAAGAAGATATGCATAAGATGGCTGAGTCGAACAAGGCATTTGCCCATTACAGATGGTAATGTTCGCGGGGGCAGAAGCGTGGATACACGAGCTTTTGCCGGGCGCTGCAAAAGTGCATTAAGTTAAAAAATAAGGAGGAACTAGCTTTGGCTGGAAGAGAGTATCCATTAGAGCGTACCAGAAATATCGGTATTATGGCTCATATTGATGCCGGTAAGACAACGCTCACAGAGCGTATTTTGTATTATACCGGTGTTAATTATAAAATTGGCGAGACTCATGATGGCGCTTCTACCATGGACTGGATGGAGCAGGAGCAGGAGAGGGGTATTACCATCACTTCTGCCGCCACAACCTGTCACTGGACTCTGGAAGACCATCACAAGGCAAAGGACGGCGCGCTGGAGCATCGTATCAATATCATCGATACTCCGGGACACGTGGACTTCACAGTGGAAGTGGAGCGTTCCCTGCGCGTGCTGGACGGCGCGGTAGGTGTATTTGATGCGAAAGCAGGTGTTGAGCCGCAGTCTGAGAACGTATGGCGTCAGGCGGATACCTACAACGTACCGCGTATGGCATTCATCAACAAAATGGATAAGATGGGTGCAGATTTTTATTACTCGGTTCAGACGATCATTGACCGTCTGGGCAAAAACGCGATCCCGGTACAGATTCCGATCGGTAAAGAAGATGATTTTATCGGCCTGATCGATTTGTTTGAGATGGAGGCGTATTACTACAAAGATGATAAAGGCGAAGACATCGAGATTACACCGATCCCGGATGACATGAAAGATCTTGCGGACGAGTGGCACAACAATCTCGTGGAGAAGATCTGCGATCTGGACGACGATTTAATGATGCAGTATCTGGAAGGGGAAGAGCCATCTGTGGAGGATATGAAGAAAGCACTCCGCAAGGGTACGATTGCCTGTGAGGCTGTTCCTGTATACTGTGGTTCTGCCTACAAAAACAAGGGCGTTCAGAAAATGTTAGACGGCGTGATCGAGTATATGCCGGCACCGACAGATATCCCGGATATCACGGGTGTAGATGACGAGGGCAATGATGTTGTCCGCAAGTCCTCGGATGAGGAGCCATTTTCCGCACTGGCATTTAAGATTATGTCGGATCCGTTTGTGGGAAAACTTGCATTCTTCCGTGTGTACTCTGGTACGCTGAACTCCGGTTCTTATGTGCTGAATGCCACAAAGGGCAAGAAAGAGCGCGTAGGGCGTATCCTGCAGATGCACGCGAATAAGAGAAGTGAGCTGGATAAGGTTTATTCCGGTGATATCGCTGCGGCAGTTGGGTTTAAGCTGACTACGACAGGCGACACGATCTGCGATGAGCAGCACCCGGTAATCCTTGAGTCCATGGAATTCCCAGAGCCGGTTATTGAGCTCGCCATCGAGCCGAAGACAAAGAACGACCAGGGTAAAATGGGCGAGGCACTCGCAAAATTGGCAGAAGAGGATCCGACATTCCGTGCACACACGGATCAGGAGACTGGCCAGACGATCATTGCCGGTATGGGTGAGCTTCACCTGGAAGTTATTGTAGACCGTCTGCTCCGCGAATTTAATGTAGACGCAAATGTAGGTGCACCTCAGGTTGCCTACAAAGAGACCTTTACAAAGGAGGTCGAGGTCGACAGCAAGTACGCCAAGCAGTCCGGTGGACGTGGACAGTACGGCCACTGCCGTGTCCGTTTCACACCAATTGATCCGAACGGTGAAGTTACCTATGAATTTGAGTCAACCGTTGTCGGCGGCGCGATTCCGAAAGAGTATATCCCGGCCGTTGACCAGGGTATCCAGGAGGC
>CANRMO010000011.1 GCA_947631755.1 uncultured Lachnospiraceae bacterium
TCCCGAAACTCACTATGTAACTGGACATGACCCTCGGCCTTGTGACCGTCTCAACAAATTCGCCCCAGGATAATTTCCCCGAAAATATGACCAGCGAGCAGAGCGGTATAATCACAATCAGACTCAGCATTGTGATGGTCACTCCGAAAGACAGCCCAAACCCCGGGATCACCCGTTTATTCCTTTTCCCGATCTTCATGCCATTCTCCTTCTATTCCGATTGCCGGTTATTTGCCTTCGTAAATGCTGTCAAACAGTGCGCCGTCCGAAAAATGTTTCTCTGTCGCGCTCTTCCAGCCACCGAAATGGGCGATATCCGTCAACTCCACATTTGTATTGATCCACTTGCCATCCTCCGGGATCTCCGTGATCGAATTGCTGTCAGACTTCGCTTTAAACTCCTTTAACACATTTTCATCAGAGGGGCGGTAATAATTCTCTGCCTCCAGTTTCTGTGCCTCCTCAGAATACAGGTAGCTCAGATATTCTGTTGCTGCCTCGCGGGTGTCTCTCCTGTCCACCACTTCGTCCACGATAGCAACTGTGGGCTGGCAGAGGATCGACACGGACGGAACTACAATCTCATACTCTCCCGGTGCCTCTTTCATAGAGAGAAACGCCTCATTTTCCCAGGCAATCAGCACATCCCCCTGCCCATTTTCCGTAAATGTCGTTGTCGATCCCCTTGCGCCGGAATCCAGCACAAGAACATTCTGGAACAATTTCTTCATTTTTTCAGCGATCTCAGCCTCGCCAAGTCCCTGCTTTTCATAATAATACCAGGCCGCGAGATAATTCCAGCGGGCCCCGCCGGATGTTTTCGGATTCGGCGTGATCACACCGACGCCGTCCGCCAGCAGATCCTCCCAGTCTCTGATGTTTTTCGGGTTTCCCTTGCGTACCAGAAATACAATTGTTGATGTATACGGTGAGCTGTCCAGATCAAATTCGTCGGTGTAACCCTCTTCAATCAGTCCGGCGTCCATAACCGTATCCACATCGCCCTCAAGAGCCAGCGTCACCACGTCCGCCTCAAGGCCATTGGCAACCTCCAGCGCCTGTTTACCGGAACCGCCGTGTGACTGGGTAATCTTTATATCCTGTCCCGATTTCTCTTTCCAGTGCTCTGCAAAAAGTGTATTATATGCCGCGTACAGCTCCCTTGTGGGATCATAGGAGACATTCGTAATTTCAATTCCCCCACTGCCGTCCGAAGACGCCTCCCCGCCACATCCGGTCAGTGTTCCCATTATAAGGCCAGCTCCCAACGCCAGTGTCAACATCCTTTTTTTCATGCTCTTCCTTTTCATAGTCCATTCTCCATTTCTACTGCTATTTTTTTCGGTATGCCCAGAGTATACGCCAGGATTTTCCTTATTTCAAACAATAAACATGAAATCGTTTTCACATTTTCTCCGGCATAAAGAAAAAGACGCCTTATCCCATCGCGGGACAAGGTGCCTTTTCTCCGTTTTCTTATTCATTTTCAATAAAACATGAAATAATGCGAAATCGTTTTCACTCCCTGTTTTCTGTTATATTCTTCCAGAAAAGGACTGCATTTGCCATTATTTTGCCAGCATCATCATGATCTCGTTGCTTCTCTGAATAAATTCTGTCATCTTATCTGCCTCCAGCGGATGATGGCTGATCATCGCCAGGTCGTACAGCTGTTTACAAAACAGATCTGTCTTATCTCCGTCTTTATTCTCAAGGACATACTGCACAAGTTCATTGTTCTCATTTAAAACAAGAGTCTGCCCATAATCCGGCATATCCATGCCACCCATGCCATTTGCAGAATACATCTTCATCATATCCTGCATCCTCCTCGCGTCCTCCGAGAGCGTGATCATAGATGAGAGCTTATCATTTTTCAGGCTCTCCACCTTAACCTCCAGTGTCTCCTTGCCAGTGGCCTTGCGGAAAATCTCCTGTAACGTCTCCGTGTCTTTCTTCAGCTTCTCCTCATCGCCCTCCTCTTTAAATGCCTCTGTGAGATCGGCGTCAATGCGCTGGAATTTCACATTGTCGTCCCCCGCCTCCAGGGCAGACACAAACGGCTGGTCGATGTTGTGGGGAAGGACAACCGCATTCATCTCCTGCTCGCGGAACATCTTGATATACTGGCTCTGCTGCTGGATATCTGTGACATAGTAGACCGTCTTCTTCGGCGGCTCGGCCTCTTCCGGGGCGCTCTCCTCTTCTCCCTCTTCCACGACCTCAGCCTCCACTTCCGGCTCAGGCAGAGTTTCCATATATTCAGAAAGTGTGCTGTATTTATCGTCCAGATCTTTGAACAGGATATACTCCTTGATCTTCTCCTTAAACTTGTCATCTTTCAGGCAGCCAAACTTAATGAACGGGCTGATATCATCCCAGTATTTTTCATAATTCTCGCGGTCTGTCTTGCACATGCCGCTAAGTTTGTCCGCCACCTTTTTCGTAATATACTCAGAGATTTTTTTCACGAACCCGTCATTCTGCAGCGCACTCCGGCTGACATTCAGCGGCAGGTCCGGACAGTCAATGACTCCTTTGAGCAGCATCAGAAATTCCGGGATAACTTCTTTGATATTATCCGCGATGAACACCTGGTTATTGTACAGCTTGATCATGCCCTCCACATTCTCATACTCGAGATTTACTTTAGGAAAATACAGGATTCCCTTTAAGTTAAATGGATAGTCCATATTTAAGTGAATCCAGAAAAGAGGCTCCCGGTAGTCATTGAACACTTTGCGGTAAAAGGCCTTGTACTCCTCCTCCGTGCACTCGTTGGGGTGCTTGTTCCAGAGAGGATTGATATCGCTCACAGAAACTGGGCGCTTGAGGATCTTCGTCTTCTTTACTGGTTCTTTTTTCTCCTCTTCGCCCTCTCTCTTCTCACCATCTTTTTCCTCTTTCGGCTCCTCTACGATCTCCTCAATGACAGTGTCCTCTTCTGTGACCTCCTCGCTGGGGATCGTCTCATACTCCGGCTCCGCATTTGCCTTATTTAAGAAAATCTCCACCGGCATAAAAGAACAATACTTCTCCAGAACTTCCCGGACACGGTACTCGTTGGCAAATTCATAGCTGTCTTCATTTAAATGGAGAATGATCTCTGTGCCAACTTCATCCCGCTCTGAGGGTCCCATCTCAAATGTCAGCCCGCCGTCAGACTCCCAGTGCACCGCCTCAGCGCCCTCTTTATAGGACAGCGTATTAATCTCCGCGGAATCAGAAACCATAAATACCGAGTAGAAACCGAGCCCGAAATGGCCGATGATCTGCTCATCATTTGCCTTATCCTTATATTTTTCCAGAAAATCCGCCGCCCCGGAAAAAGCAATCTGGTTGATATATTCTTTTACTTCTTCCGCAGTCATGCCGAGTCCGTTATCGGTAAATGTAATCGTCTTTTCCTCCGGATTCACCTCGACAGAGATCTTCGCCCTGTAGTCGTCCCCCAGCTCCGTCTCTCCGATCAGAGACAGCTTCTTCAATTTTGTGATGGCGTCACAGCCGTTGCTGATCACCTCACGGATAAAAATATCATGGTCGGAATAGAGCCATTTTTTAATGATCGGAAATATGTTTTCAGAATTGATCGCTAAATTTCCCTGTTCACTTGTCATTTTTCTTACCTCCTGATTAGCTATCCAAAACTTAATTTTCGTTGTACTAGTGAATATAATAATACGGAAAAATCGGAATGTCAAGAAAAAATTAGCACTCATTTTCGTTGAGTGCTAACAAGGAACTGTTCACATTTATCATCCCACTCCTGCTGTCTCTGTCTGTCCAGGGAAAATTCTCTCTGCATATACCCTGTATAGACAGTCAGGGCGTCCCTGTCATACTCCACACGCAGCGAACCGACATCACCATCCGGCATGTAGTGACAGAAATCTATCCTCATTTTTTCCGGCGTCTTCTTGCCGCGGATCAGCTGATAGACAACCGGCTTGATTTCTTTCCATGTCACCTGCCCCGTGGGATCCGACGGCTTTTCATCGGTATCGTACCAGCCCTCGTGGCGTCTGCCGTCTATATTGATTTCAAAGAAAGTCGTCAATTCACATTTTGCAATATGAAACCGGTCAAACCCATCCCCGGCAAAGAGTTTTGACATAAATTCTTTTACGTTTTCTATGTTTATCGCAATCATACCGAATAAATTCCTCCCAATTGCAGATACTACTATTGTTTTCATGGGCCATATAATTATACCGCCCAATCAACTGAATACCGGTCAGAGACCGGCAGAATGGAGGTAGCGCAATGCGAGCGGATGAACAAACTTACAAAAATGTTGCAAAAAACTGCAGTGCCTATGCCGTAAAGGACTGCTGCACCTGTACAAACAAATCTGGCGATACAGAAGTTTCCTGCACGACATGCAGACACTTCACCCAGGACAAGCACTGCTCACTGGATCTCTTTGATCCGATCGTAGAGAATCACAATTTTTAAGTTTCCTTCTTTTTGGGAGATTTACTCTTGCGGGCTTGTCGATTTTTCCGGCCGGTTTCTACCTGCCGGATACATACACATTCAAATACCGTGATGGATCTCGGCATCATCATATACCGCCCATCCTGGATCCCCTCTGTGTTGCTTTCCGCTGTGTCAATCACAATCCTCCACTCTTTGCTGCTGTCCACATCCGGAAGATAGAATTCATGCTCCTGCCAGTGAAAATTGAAGGCAAAATACAGGCTCTTCCCCTCATAGTAACTCCCATAAAACAGAATCCCCAGTTCCCGGCTGTAGTAAGAAAAATCGACAACCCAGGGCTCCCGCCCGTGACAGGACACATCCGGCGCCCCCCTCCCTGACAGATCCGTCCCTGTCAGACGCCGTTTCTGGTGGTACAGGGGGTGTTCTTTGCGGAATGTGATCATCTGTTTCGCAAAATCAAATGTCTCCTTGTTTTTTTCTAATAATTTCCAGTTCAGCCACGTTGTGGCATTGTCCTGGCAATAGGCATTATTATTTCCTTTCTGGGACTTCCCGAACTCATCCCCTGCCAGCAGCATAGGCGTGGCCATTCCCAGAAACAGCATGACAAAGGCATTCCTCTCCTGTTTTCTCCTCATGCGCAGAACCGGCCTCCTTCTCGTAGGCCCCTCCACGCCGCAGTTCCAGCTATAATTGTACTGGGTGCCGTCCTTGTTCCGCTCGCCGTTCGCCTCATTATGCTTTATATCATAAGATATGAGGTCGCGCAGCGTGAACCCATTATTCTGGGTGATGTAATGTATCTGGCCCACGCCTCTTCTCTGCTCCTTAAAGCGGTGGTAAAAACCGCTGACCTGTCCCTCATCACTTTTCAAATATCTTCTGGCGTCCACCATAAATCCGTCATTCATCTCATAAAATATTTCATTGCCGACATCCTCCGGCTGATCCTCCCAATTAGAGCCGATTATTTTTACATGGGACAGCACCGGATCCCAGCGCAGCCACGACAGGTTAAAACAGTCCTGATTTATGCGGAATCCGTCAACATGGTAATGAACCACGTAATGGCGCAGGCAGGACAGGACAAACTCTGGCGTGCGCTTGGAAAAATACATATCCAGGATCAGATTCATCCCGTTCTGATGGAGCGCTTTCACCAATTTTTTAAATTCGATACCGGGATTTGATGTGTCACTGCTATAGGATGCCTTGGGCGCAAAATAGAACGCATCCCCGGTATACCCCCAATAATTTACCTTTTCTGCGGAATTTCCCTCGCCGCCGTCAATGCACTCATTAAAATCATAGATAGGGAGCAAAAATAATGTATTCACACCCAATTCTTTCAGATATGGTATCTTTTCCTGCATGCCCGCAAAAGTTCCCGGCGCTTTCACGCCGGAACTGGCATGTTTTGTGAAACCGCGGACATGGCACTGATACATGATCATCTCATCCATCGGCAGTTTGCGCCAATTTTCCCCGGACCAGTCAAAAGATTCCAGCACAAAACGGTTTCTGACCTTTCCTTTTCCGTTTCCAAACCGGTTGCGGCCAGACACAGCCCTTGCAAAATCATCTGTCCTGCGGATTCCATCAATCACAAAATCGTACTCTACATCTCTCAGAACCCTTTCAATATCCCCACATGTCAGAATAACAGAGAAAATATCGTTCATACCAATATCCCGCATGGCATCCATTTTTATCTTCTGGGTTTTTCCGTGTAAATGCAGGCGCAGCTGGCACGCCTCTGCTCCCGGATGCCATATAGCAATCTGTATTCTGTCTGCACCTTTCTTCGAAACGCCGAGCGGAAAAGCACTCCCTTTAAGTGTCTGAATTCTGTCCAATGCTGTCATCTGCCCTTTCTCCTGTAATTCCATATTTACATATATACCATCCTCATGATAACATAACTTTTCCCGTCTTGCCATAAAGAATTTATATTTTAGGGAAAAAAGGAAAAAAGGCTTGCATTATTGCTGATTTTTAGTAAAATATTGAATAATAATGTAAAGCATCACAGAAATGAGGGGTAACCAACTATGATCCAAGCGAGCAATATTTCTTTAAGATTTGGCAAAAAAGCACTTTTTGAAGAAGTAAATATAAAATTCACGGAGGGCAACTGTTACGGCATCATCGGAGCCAACGGCGCCGGCAAATCCACCTTTTTGAAAATCCTTTCCGGGGAACTGGATCCGACCACCGGCGAGATCAGCATAGGGAGCGGCGAGCGCCTGTCTGTTCTCGAACAGGATCACTTCAAATATGATGACCAGCCCGTCCTGGATACTGTCATCGCCGGCAATCAGCGCCTGTATGATATCATGAAAGAGAAAGACGCCATCTACGCCAAGGAAGATTTTTCCGAAGAAGACGGCATCCGCGCCAGTGAACTGGAAGCGGAATTTGCCACAATGAATGGCTGGGAAGCCGAGGCGGACGCCGCCTCTCTCCTCAATGCTCTTGACATTCAGACAGAAAGCCACTACAAAAAGATGAGTGAACTGCCGGATACTGACAAAGTAAAAGTCCTGCTTGCCCGCGCACTTTTTGGCAACCCGGACATCCTCCTGCTGGATGAGCCCACCAACCATCTGGATCTGGACTCTATCCGCTGGCTGGAAGACTTCCTGATCGATTTTGAGAATACGATCATTGTCGTGTCCCATGACCGTTATTTCTTAAATAAAGTGTGCACCCACACCGTTGACCTCGATTACGGGAAGATGCAGATCTATGCCGGAAACTATGATTTCTGGTATGAGTCCAGCCAGCTGATGATCAAACAGATGAAAGAGGCCAACAAAAAGAAAGAGGAAAAAATAAAGGAGCTGCAGGAATTTATCCAGCGGTTCAGCGCAAATGCCTCGAAATCAAAACAGGCCACTTCCCGCAAGCGCGCCCTGGAGAAGATCGAGCTGGACACACTCCGCCCCTCCAGCCGCAAATACCCCTATGTGGACTTTAAGCCAGACCGGGAGATCGGCAACGAGGTGCTGACAGTGACAAACCTCTCTAAGACCATTGACGGTGAAAAAGTACTTGACAATATCTCTTTTACTGTAGGCCACGATGACAAGATCGCGTTTGTCGGCTCTTACGGCATAGCGGCCACTACTCTGTTCCAGATCCTCTCTGGCGAGATGGAACCGGATGAAGGAGATTACAAGTGGGGGATTACCACCTCCAATTCTTACTTCCCGAAAGATAATACAAAATATTTTGGCAGCAATGACACCATTGTGGATTGGCTTATGCCGTTCTCTCCGGAGAAAGATGCCACCTTTGTACGCGGTTTTCTCGGGCGCATGCTCTTTAGGGGCGAGGACGGGCTGAAAAAAGTCAATGTTCTGTCCGGTGGGGAGAAAGTGCGCGTCATGCTGTCGAAAATGATGATGCTTGGTTCAAATGTCCTCCTGCTGGATGAACCGACCAACCACCTGGACATGGAATCCATCACCTCGGTCAATAACGGGCTGATCAAATTCCCCGGTGTCATCCTCTTCACGTCCCAGGATCACCAGTTCATCCAGACCATCGCTAACCGGATCATCGAGATTACGCCGGGCGGTATGATCGACAAGGTAACTTCCTATGATGAATACCTTGACAGTGATGAAATGGCGAGAAAACGCCAGGCTCTGAGCTGATCGCAGCAGGGCCACACGACAGGGCAGAGAATACCAGAACTTGACAATATCTCTCCGGTAATATAGAATACCTACCAAATACACATATCATTAAAGGAGTTGATCTTTTGGAACCCAGTGACGCGGTAAACATATTTATATTGTTTATCCTACTTATACTTTCCGCTTTTTTCTCGTCTGCTGAGACCGCATTGACAACCGTAAACAAAATCCGCATACGCGCTCTGGCAGAGGACAAAAACAACGCTGCCAAACGTGTATTGGCACTGATTGAGATACCGGACAAAATGCTCAGTGCTGTCCTGATCTGCAATAACATTGTGAACCTGTCCGCCTCTTCTATTACGACATCTTATGTATTCAACATATGCCGGCGGATGGGACTGGATGACAAGGCCAGCATCGGGGCTGGGATCGGCACTGGAATTTTGACTGTACTGATCCTGATTTTCGGTGAGATCACTCCAAAAAATCTCGCCACAAAATACGCTGAGAGGTTGTCCCTCGTGTACTCCAGCCCCATTTTGTTTCTGACAAGACTGTTTACACCAGTCATTTACATTGTAAATCAGATCTCCAAATTTTTTCTCATTCTGCTCCGCGTGGATCCGTCCCAGAAATCCTCCAGTATTACAGAGGATGAGCTCCGGACTTTCGTGGATGTCAGCCACGAAGAGGGCGTTATAGAGAGCGAAGAACGGCAGATGATCGCTAACATTGTGGATTTTGGCGATTCTCTCGCCAAGGATGTTATGATACCGCGCATGGACATGGCCATGGTAGAAGCCAGCATTTCCTACGAAGAGCTGCTAACCGAATTTACAGAGCACAAATACGCCCGTTTACCCGTCTATGAGGATACCATCGACAATATCGTCGGCATTATCAACCTGAAAGATTTCGTATTCTATGACGGCGACAAAAACGATCTTGATGTACACACTCTGATGAGAGATGCTCATGTCACATATGAATATAAAAATGTATCCGAGCTCTTCATGGAAATGCGCAAAGAATCCATTCCCATGACCATTGTTCTTGATGAACACGGCGCCCTGGCCGGTCTGATCACCATGGAGGATCTGATCGAGGAGATCGTCGGGGAACTCCGTGATGAGTATGATGCCGACGAGGAGGACGAGATCCAGGCAATTACTGAGACAGAATTTGTCTTGCTCGGTTCGACTCCTCTTGACGATATCGACAACATGTTTGGCCTCACCCTAAAATCTGATGATTACGACTCTATCGCGGGACATATTATCAATCTTCTGGAACATTTCCCCGAAGTGGGGGAGACTGCCGAAGATGACAATGCCTCCTACACCGTACTGGAAGTCGAGGGTAACCGGATCGAAAAAATCCGTATGCTGTTAAAACCCAAACCCGAAGAGGAAGAGGAGGCCGAAGAAGATTAAACCGTGCTCATTATTACAAAAAGTGGTGGTATTTACGCCACTTTTTTTCTTTTCCCTATCACGGCCGCCGCAATCCCCCCCGCGGATAAAAACAGCAGCGGGACAATCCACACTCTCCTGTCCGGCACACCGGTCTTTGGCGGTTTCGCTGCACTTTTCGGAACCTTTTCATCCACTGGCGTCCGCATATCCGCAGACGCGGCCGGAGTCTTTGGATCCTCTTTTACAACTAGCTTCCTATCAGTCATAACAACTTCCTGGATCTCTCCCGAATCTTTAACTGTGAGAGAGACATCTGCCGCCTTACTGTATTTTTCTGGCGCAGATAATTCGCGAAATGTATACGTCTCCCCGGCTCTCAGTAAACCAGTCATCTTTGTCGGAATACCACCGGAAGAGAGAAACTGCTCCACCTTATTGCCCTCTGAGTCGTATACTGCAATCTCAGCCCCCTCTAACAATTTTCCGGTATCCTCTGCCAATTTGCGAAATTCCACTTTTGTTGTGTCATCTGCCATCCGGACCATATTGTCCCGGCTGTCAGCAAACACACCGCTCCCGTCTTTCACCTGGACCAGAGAGGCCGCCTCCGCCTCTTTGGAGGCTTTGTCCAAAACAATGCGGAATGTAATATTTTCTGCCGTGGCATACCCATCAGCAGGCCGGGTCTCTGACAGTATATATTCCCGGTCATGCAGCAGCCCTCCCACATGAAGATTTCCCTTTTCATCCATAGTGGCGCGCAGATTTTCATAGCCTTGCTCCCTCTGGTTTTCTGATAGCCGGACAGAATCCGCCTGTCCTGTGATCCATGAGACAATGACGCGATCACTGTCATCGCTGATCCGCAATGCACAGCCGGGAATTTCTACCCCTCCTGCCAGGGATACTTTACTGATCTCTGCCACTGTCTGCACATCCTTTACAACAGTATGGCTCGATATCACCGGCACGGAATCTCCTCTGTACTCGAGATGGATCGGCATCTGCTCTCCCAGACAGTAATAACTGTCCGGGACACTCAGCTCTTTCAGGTAATAATCACCGGAATTCAGTCTTTCCTCCGGCCGGACTGCCGGGCCGCTGGCCGATGCACTGTCCGTCCTCTGGTATCCCTGGGACATCAGGGGCAGATCCAGGGCAAAATCAGCCTTTCCCCTCTCATCGGTGGACACTGTTCCCAGCATAGTGTCCGCCTCTGCCAGAAGTTCTCCCCCTGCGTTATAGATATTGTCTTTTGTATATAGGGCAAATACGGCATCCTGAATCGGAAGGCGGTCTGCTGAATCTACCTTTTCGAGCGAAACCGCTGCTTTCGCCCTGCTATTCTCCACTTTTAGCACACCGCTCTCATCGGTCACATCCGTAGAATTTAGAACATATTCTCTCTCCTGATCCTCCCAGTCAAATGATACCTTCCACTCCTTTCCTGAGAGGACATAGCCGTAGTTTGTCTTTCTCTCCACCACGCGGTATCTGCCCAGAGGGAGTGTTACCGTGATCATTCCCTGTTCATCTGCAAAATAACCGCATATCCCGCCGCAGGGATCTGTAAATTCTGCTGATTCCCCTGTGGTGACACTCGCTACAAGAGCTCCTTTCTCAAACCAGTTCGTATTCTGGTTATCCTGGGTGGAGATATCCCCCTCCGCATAGATATCAAAGACAACACCTTTTAATTGTGTTTTCTTATAGATAAATTCGCCTCTTTTAAAATCCGACAACTGTTCCCCTGTCTTGGAAATCGACAGCCGCCCATATGTCTCACTGTTTACATAGTCCACCGTCACCGCTGTGTAACTTTTCCCCTCTGCATCGCTCTTAATTTCACAGTGATCGGACTGGCTGTTGATATCCACTTCAATATAGGGGACGGATATGTGATATCCGGGTGCCGCCTGTTTCTCATAAATCCGATATTTCCCAGATTTTAGAGAATCCACCGTCATTATCACTCCGCTTTCATCCGTCTGGAAACTATCGATCGGTTTCACTGTGTGCCCGTCGCTGAAACTCTGCGTGACGAGAGATTCTTTGCCCTCCTTATCCACCAGGAAGATCTGATATGATGTACCGGGTTTCAGCACGGTCTTTTCTGTATTTCCATCTTTTTTGACCACTCTCAGATAAGCCTTGAATATGGGATTGTGCAGCGGAAATGTGTAGGGTTCTTTCCGGTCCCCGTCATTGATCACGACAGAAAAGTCTTTCACTTTCTCCGTGTCACTTCCGCCTGTGCCAGTCTGATGGACGATATAGCGGCCATAATACAGATCTTTTGTACAGCCGTAGCCGTCCCCGCCTATCGTGATAATATCCCTCTCATATTCGCCTGCCTGCGCATAACTTCCCGCACTCTCTAAGTACACCTCAAATTGCGCCCCTTTTTCTGCCTGCATTGGCCCGGCGCTGCCGTCAGAAGTGAATTTCTGAAGTGCGATCTTCCCCAAAACCGGGTCGTCACTGACAAGAATCCTTTTGTTCTCCTTTGTATATTCTGCGTTATAGAGTCTCCCGTCCGCTCTGATCTCGATAACATCTTTCTTGATCTTATAACCGGCCGGCGCCGCAATTTCCTTCAGATAATATGTTTTCCCACTCTGGAGATAATCGGTCTGAAAGAAACCGTCTTTTGTGGTGTAATCCCCCGCCCTGACGATTTCCCCATTTTCGCGGTAGACATATGCCCTCTCTGTACAGGCTGCATCTTCGCAGAGACGAAAAACCGCCCCATCTAAACTTGCATCCCCGTGTGCCTTTTTGTCCTTGCTGTATCCATCTTCTTTCCCTACCAGAAAACGAACCTTTTTGTAGCTGTTTCTCACTTCAACTTTATAGGCATCCCGGTAATCCCCCGGACTTTTCTCCTCGTCATCCGGCCACTTGCCCGTTATGCCATTCCGATGCCAGCTGTGGCTGCCGTCCAGTGTGACCAGCTTTCCTTTCCCGTACTCGGGATCCATGAGCAGATTATCATTTCCTGTGCTCACCTCACGGATTTCGTATCGGTTTCTGATTGCTTTCATCTGGGCAGCAATATCCTGCTTTGCCCTGTCCTCGGCCCCGCCTTCTGTGAGACTGTCATCATGCAGATATCCCTCATCACGGAGTTTGTTTCTCGCCTCCTCCTTTGCCTTGGCATCCATTGTTTTCAGCTCATCGTCCGTATAATAGTAATAGTCTTTCGACTGTATATGATAATTAAACCGGTATGTGATCCGCCCATTGCTGTCGGTTTTTGTACTCAGTTGAAAGTGGTCAATGTCTTCACTGACATCCCCTGACTCTGGATCTCCCCAGCCATTCGCCTTGAAGTAATACAGTTCGTCTATATTCTGTGCCGTCAGCAAAAATTCCACCCCCGGGATCGGTTTTCCGTGTTCATCCTTTTTATCCAGAGTAATCCTCTGACGGTATACATCCTTTTTTGTTAACCGGTGAGGTTTGGGCGGTTTTCCCTCCGACGCCCGCACCTCCATCAGCTCCTGCCGATGGGATCCCGGGCCGCCGTACTTCCAAATGTTTACTTTGACAGACAGCGTACCACTCTTTTTAAAGATCTGCCGGAATAGCTCATCTGTCTCCGTATCGCTGTAGTAGCCTGTGTGGTTTTTCATCGTCTGGATCACCTCTTTTAACTGGCTCTCCGAGGTATCCCCCTCCTCCACAGACCAGAGAAGCGCCTGTGCGAAAATATAAGACTTATTGCTGCGCTTTTTTGTCTGATCAAACCAGTAGCCAATATAGGCCCGCAGGCTCTCCTTTGCGCCTCCATTGGTCGAATAAACCGTGGACTGGGAATTGTATACATCCCCGCTGTGGCAGGTATATCCCATATTCAGGCAAAAGACATCTTCTCCCCCCACATATATTTTCCACCAGTTCCCACTCTTTGTCTTTTTTCCGGCCTTAAGCGTTCCGATGGGACCCAGATTTGTCAGCGATGCGCCGGATTCCGCCCTTGCCTCTTTTGCGGTCCCCGGGCACAGCCCGATAAGTATTGCTATGGCCACAATAAACGAAAGTACTTTTTTTATTGATCTCATTCTCTCTTTTCCCCCCTGTTACCCGCCGCAAATATGATTTTTCTGCGGACAGAAACTGTCTTTTTTTGCTGGTCCGGCAACGTGTACTGACTGATCGCCTCGACCTCCATCACTCCCTTTTCCCTGTCCAGCTCATGTATAGATACGGACAGGCTTGTCTCTGGGTCCGCTCTCTGGAGCAGCGCCTGTAAAAAAGCTGCGATTAATTCATTTCTGTCCCCTATCCCATAGCTGTCCCTTTCCATGACTTCCTTCATTGTCTGATCCATGGAAACGGCCAGGGCACTCCGCAGCCCGTCTCTGTGAAAAGTCTCCTCATTCCTTGTTGTGTGGATCATGACCACCAACAGCACTGAACTGATCCCCACAACGGATAAAACAACCGATTTCATTTTGTCACCCTCTATCTGGCATATCCCTCTATCGTATAACATCTGCTGACCTGAACTACCGGATATACATAAACCAGATTTAAAACCACCCTTGCGTCCATATTCCCCTCCTCCCCAAATGTCTCAATCGCCAGCTGATAGCCGTTTTCCTCTGCTCTCTGGCGGCACTCATCAAGAATCTCTGAGCTAAAATAATGATTTTCTATCTGTTCCACAACATCATCAAAAAACTGTCTTGCACTGCTGTACTGTATATTCAGCGATACATAAGTGACCCCGATCCACATAAGGAGCATTAGGAAGAAAAATAGCAGAAACTGGCCCACCACATCTGTCAGGTTCACGGCCTCACCTTCCCATCTACAAGCACAAGAATGCTTTTTTTATTTTCCTTTGCTGTAATCCGGCTTTTTACCGAAATTACAACTGTATATTTCCCCGGCTTTTCCGTATTAAATCTGTCTTTAATTAAATCTCCTTTTTCATTTTGAAATACCAGCCGCCCGCTGATATCTTCTCCATTGACATCTCTCGCTACAGCCAGATCGTTTACATATACCTTTTCTCCCTGGCAAATGCGCCTATTCTGTGCCTCAATAACAGGAACTTCACCCATAAGGGAAGGATTTCGAAGCCAAACTACAGCTGTAGTGCCGTCGGCCGGAATGCCAAAGTGATTCCACCCGCTCTGCAGCAGGACCACACTGCCAGTCAAAAAGAAAAGAAGCAAACCCATTCCAAAAAGAGTTTTCCCGTACAGGATCATCAAATCTCTCATTTCCCCCTATCCCCCTACGCACTGATAAACACCCTCAAAAACGCCGAGGAGCAGAGCCCCAAGGAGAACAAGATAAACGCTGTCAATAAATTCCTGAATTAACTTTTTCAAACAACCCCCTGCCTTTCAAAAAAATATTTTCCAAACATAGCCATCAATAGCAGAATAAGGTCCAACACAACTTTCATTGCCGCAAATATCATGGGGATCTGTCTCACATAGCCAAAGGCTGCCATCCGCTCTTCACACGCATTACGCTCCGCCTGATCGATCACAAGCTGGCTCTGCTCTACCAGAAAACGAATCTGTCTCGACGTATCTTCATAACCATTACTCGCAAATGCATATAAAAGCTTCATGCCAGACTGCACCTCCGGCAGCTGAAATTCCTCAAAAAAGGCATTATACGGCCTCAATGAGACAGGATCTTCGTAAATCTCCCGCAGAAACTTCCGCACTTCGTTCCGGAAGATCCCAGCAACATGCCCCATGGACGAGCGAACGGCCTGAAATACATTATCCTGCTGCAAAAACAGTGTCACCGTCAACAGCCAATAGGGAAACTCCCTCTCTATTTCCCGCCTGCAAACATTCCATGACAGGGGATAAAAAAGTGTTCTCTTACCCTTTTTTATCCTGAAATACTTTTTCTCCAATTCTTCCTGTCTCTTTTCGTATCCTGCACCGCCTCCGCCCAGCCAGCTCTCCGCCATTTTTGACTGGATCCATAAAAGGACAAACATCACGGCCAGTGTGACAGCGGCCGCAGACCACTGGTAATATGTTGATATGGTCAGCATCTCCCTCAGATTCCATGGAATCAGCAGATAAGAGAGCCCGCACATCCCCAGAGCCAGCACACAGGCCAGTATGCCCTCTGACTGCGCGTACTGTTTTCTCTTTCGAAATACCAGGACACGCCTCTTCCACATATGAAAATCCCGCAATAATAAATCCAGGGATTCCGATGTATTTCCACCCATCTGATCTGCTTTCTGGATAAATCCATGGAGCAGGACCAGTCTTCTGCCGGGATATCTCTGTTCCATAACCCAGAAGACGGAATGTAGTATATCTTCTGTATTATTTTGGACTTCTTCTCCCGTCTGCAATATAGTCTGCATCTTCTCCAATATCTGCCACATCTGTGTCCCCTCCGCAAATATTGACTGACAGTCCCGCAGAGCATTTCCGATCACAGGCGCCCGCTTATAAGAACAAAGAAACTGCTCCATATAGGCGGTCACGTCATAAAATTCCTGCTCTGACATACGGGCACGCATCCTATACCGGTCAGCGACCGGCAGAAGAAAAAGCCCAAAAAATCCAACGATAGCTGTCTGCGGGATCCCAAGAAAAAACATGCGTGAAACAGCCGCTATAGCTGCAAGCACGAGGAAGAGTTCCACTATGATCCTCTTCATATGCTCCCCCCCAACGGATCCTCTATCCCTGCTGCCGTAAACTTCCTCTTTATGTTTACCGGAAGTTCCTGTTTTGTCACCTTCCCATCCTCTACCAGCATCACAACCTCATTTATTGTCTCTCTCCACTCCTGCCCATAGCGGTCAAACACGCCGATCTGTTCAATTCTCCGCGTAATCCTTCCCTCCGGTTCTACGCTGCTCTTCACCAGGATCCCCACATCGATAAAACGGTATGTGTCATTTTCAATCCTGGACAGATCTTCCCTGCCCCCCGCCATATTCTTCATCCGGTCCGGAATATTCCTCACATCATCCGTATGTATTGTCGTCAGGCCTGTAGCGCCAGTGCTCAGTGATTCCAGCAGATATCGTACCTCCACTGATCTGGTTTCTGATAAAATGATCCACTTCGGAAACTGGCGCAGACAGGCTTTAATTGCCTCGGAATATGTAAAATTCTCAGCAACTCTCATCTCCACGCAGTCTTTGTCGGGGTTAATTTTCTGATAATGGATCTCCAGTACATCCTCAATGGTTATCACCCGTTCCGTGGCGGGAATATACTTTGTCAAAAATTTCAAGAGCTCTGTCTTGCCTGCCCCTGGAAGGCCACAGATCGCAACTGTGCAGTGAGCCTGGATGCAGCGAACGAGAAAATGAAATATGTCCTCTGAGCAATATCCGCTCCGGATCATTTCATTTTTTTCCAGTCTTCTGACAGCAGGCGTCTTGCGGATGGATATGGTAGCGCCAGTATGCGCGATATGCGGATGGACGATACTGATCCTCAATTCCTCTGTCTCTGCTTCCAGCACAGGACTCATCCGGTTAAAGGGCACATTCGTGAGATTTGACAAAAGCAGGATAAAGCGGTCAATAAACAGATCCGATAACACCTCTGCGGCCATATACCGCCCTCTCTCCAGATCATCAATCCAGAGCTGTTTTCCGTTCCAGTTGATATCCGTCACACTGTCCGAGACAATATAGGGATATAAGATCCCGTAATCCTGCCTCTTCAGCATATATTTTTTTTGAAACTCATTCGCGTTCTCCAAGCAATCCCCTCTCTCCCTGTCTACACTTGCCAAATAAAGCCAGAAATTCCCTGTTCGTCTCCTCTGAAAAAGGATCCTCCCTCTGACTCATATATTTTTTTGCATTTCTGATCTCTTCCGGTCCGAAATGCCAGATCTCCGTGTCTCCTCCCGCTCTGCTGTCCCCCGTCCCTGTAAACCTCACATACGTCTTTTTCTCCTGCTGTGAAGCATTCTGGGCGCAGTCCCCCACAATATGAACCTCGAGATCCGCAAAACTCCCCCCTGTCAGAGAGATTTTCACGGTGTATCTGCCCGCTTTGTTTGCGAGAAGGCCACCCCATTCCCATCGGAAAACGATGGCCGCCGCTTCAAAGCCGCCGGGGTCAACAACGCTGTTTCCTAATAGCTCTGACTCCCAGTCCTCTTCTGTGTAATCGCGGATCTCGCTCTCAAACAGATAACGGCTTGCTGTCTTTATCGAAGGCATCTTCAGCTTATTTCTCTTTTTGCTCTCTCCCTGTTTTTTCTCTTTCACAACATGTTTATCATTCTGTTTTTTATTCTTTTGCCCTTTATCCCGCTGTCCTTTATCTGTCCCTTTCTCATCCGCTGCATCTGTCTCCCTGCGCGCTCTCTCAAGGCACAATCGCCCTCTGTCCAGTGTGAGGAAAAAACCGCCTTTTTTTCTCAGCACAAAGAATGAAGCAGACTTCGTTTTAGCGAGACAGATACCATTTTTATAAATCTGGGGTATCAATTGGATCCTGACCGACTCTGACAGCGAGGGGTCTGCCGTGATGACAGCGCCTTTCTGTAAAAAAACAGATTCCAGTTCCGGCTTTTGCCCGACCCGGCAGCTGCCGCCCCGCAGATACAGATCCGGCCCGGTCTGCGCCTCATTTTTGCTAATAGTTCCACCCGTAATCCGCAATTCTGAGGACCGTTCCGCAAAGACTGCCCCTCCGGCACCTCCGTAAACCACTCCCCCCATCCGGTATCCCACAGCCCGGTTCTGGCTGATCATCCCGCCGGATATTTTCATTTTCCCCTCTACATATACCGCTCCCCCTCTCCCATCAAAACCTTCTACTGCCCCAATCCCCTCTGTCCTGTTTTTCTGGATCACGCCGCTTTTCATGTCAAAACTGCCGCCTCTTTCCACATAGACGGCGGCTCCGCCGACAACATTCTGGTTATACTCTATACATCCGCCGTCCAATACCAGCTTTCCACCCTGTTTTACTAAAACAGCTCCGCCGCCGTCATGATTTCGTCTGATGTTCCTGTTTTGGCACAAAACAGCGCCCATCTCCAGATAAACCTCTCCGCCTTGAATATCAATCAATCTTCCGTACAGGCAGTCCTGCACTGATTCCGAGTCCCCGCCACCGGAAATCCGGATATCGGCAAGGGTAAATTCCCCATTCTCCACACAGAGCAGAGTTCCGCCAAACCTGCTCCCGGCTCCGGCTCCCCGGAACAGGGAATGTCCATTTCCATTCAGTGTCTTATTCCCGCAGACACGTATCTTTTTTTCTATTCTGACATCGCGTTCCAGGCTGATCTCTGTATTCCCCGGAGTTTCCAGCACTTTTTTCAATCCCTCAAAATCGGACACAACAGCCCTGCTCACACTACTCCCCGGATAAAAGCCGCCGATAATCCCCTGAGTGAGACACAGCACAAGTAACACTGCCAGCACTTTCTTCTTTTTAATCATGTTTTCTCATCTGAAGATCATCCAATTTGCTGAGAAACAGATGAGCGGATTCCCTTGCAACCCTGATAAATCCGTAATTTGGATCGTCCGGCACACAGTCATAATTTTTTAACAAAAAGGGGATCAACTTTCCCTCCGACACGGCATCCGCAAAATATCTGCTATGCGGTATCGTGCCAATCTGATTTCCCGGGATCTGATATCTGCTCACAACTGCTGCCTTTGACAGATCCGAATCCTCTTCATAGTTACTGATCAGATAAAAAGCTTTCTTCTGTATCTCTGAATAATTTTGGAAAAAATGAGTCATCATCTGCCTGTTCTGTGTCAGATTCACTACAACCAGATCCGACTCCTGCAAAATCTTCCGCGAGCTGGGAGTCGGCGCAGCAGAGATATCCATCATGACCAGATTGATCTTCTGTTCCAGATACATCATTGTCCGGATACATTCCCGTTCCAGCTGGTATTCAAAGACATCTGAATTGCGGATCCCCCCCAACGGAAGGTACAGCAGCCTGTTTCCCAGAAACTCCCGCGTATAATGATAAATAGCATCATCGGGCACCTCCTTATTCTGCTGCATCAGGCAGAGAAGCCGTGAAAAGCCACAGGCAACTTCGTATCTTCCCTTTTCCCTCACTTCCGGTACTGAGCTCTGGTCGAGCAAAACGCTGCCAAGATTTAAAATATTTTGATGATTCTCTAATAGAATAGTTCTTCCTTCTCCCGGAGATGCCAGGGCAGATAAAACACTGATACAGGCCAGATTGCTTGTGACACATGATTTACCCCGCACATTACTCCAAAAAGCAACTTTCAAACCTCAACCTCCTTACGCTTCGTATTCGGGTGGAATGGCTCTAATGTTAGCACTTCATCCGGTGTTTGTAAATTATCAATATGCGACAAAAAAAATGTCGCTTTTTTGTAGAAAAACACGTTTTTTCGGCGCAAAACGACAAAAACGCCCCAATAAGGGCGTTTTGCGATAAAATTTATAAAGAAAGGGTTTTCGCGCCGGGCGCGGTAAACAGAACTATCTCACAGCTCCGTACTGCTCAAAATATCTGTCTATGGCTTCTTTGATCGCGTCATCAATCACGACCTTTCCCTGGCACTCTTTGTTGTACAGACACTCTACAACATCCCCCATAGTGACAATGGCCGCCGTCGGGAATCCATAAGTCTCCCTGATCTCATCCAGCGCGCTCCGGTCAGTATTCCTTCCCCTCTCCATCCGGTTCAGAGACACCATCAGGCCAACGATCTCCACATCCCCCTGCGCTCTCAGAATCGGGAATGTCTCTTCGATAGACTTACCGGAAGTCGTGACATCTTCTATAATAACGATCCGCTCTTTATCCCGGATATCGCTTCCCAGCAATATGCCGACGTCACCGTGGTCTTTCACCTCTTTCCGGTTTGAGCAGTAGCGGATTTCTTTTCCATACAATTCGTAAAACGCTACCGCCGTTGCCACAGCGAGGGGAATCCCTTTATAAGCGGGTCCGAACAGCACATCAAAATCGTCCCCATAATTATCATAGATTGCTTTTGCATAATATTCACCCAGACGTTTTAGCTGGGAACCGGTGACATAGGCACCTGCATTCATGAAAAAGGGTGATTTCCGTCCGCTTTTTAATGTAAACTCGCCGAATTTCAAGACATCCGACTCCACCATAAATTCAATAAATTCTTTTTTGTATTGTTCCATAGCTTTTTCATCTCCTTTATTCAAAGTCATCCCTTCCCCACACATCCCACAATCTCTGAAATATTCCCAAGTCCCTCTCTCTTAGCATACTCCTCCAGCCCGTCGATGATCTCCGACGTTGCGTAAGGATTGAAAAAATTCGCCGTTCCCACCGCCACCATAGTAGCACCGGCCATGAGAAACTCCAGGGCATCCTCGGTGTTCTGGATGCCACCCATACCGAGAACCGGGATATCCACTGCATTTGCCACCTGGTACACCATCCTCACGGCCACAGGTTTCACACAGGGCCCCGACATACCGCCTGTCTTATTTGCGAGGAGAAATGTCCTGCGGGCCACATCAATCTTCATTCCCGTCAGCGTATTGATCAGGGAGACGCCATCCGCCCCTCCGGCCTCCACTGCCCGGGCCATCTCCGCGATATCTGTGACATTGGGACTCAGTTTCATGATAACCGGATGGGTAGATACTTTTTTTACCGCTTTTGTAATCTCCTCCGCCATCTCCGGTTTCTGTCCGAAAGCAATCCCGCCCTCCTTTACATTCGGGCACGAAATATTGATCTCCAGCATATCCACCTGCTCATCCGCCAGACGCTCTGCCACTTCCACATATTCCTCTTTCGTGTGTCCGCAGACATTGACAATGATCCGCGCTCCCTTCTCCCTTAAAAATGGAAGGTCACGGCTAATCAGTGTGTCCACGCCCGGATTCTGCAGTCCGATGGCATTCAGCATCCCGGCATGAGTCTCCGCGACCCGCGGCGTGGGGTTGCCCGGCCACGGCACATTCGCCACTCCCTTGGTCGTCACGGCGCCTAACTTCTCCAGATCCACAAAATCACTGTACTCCATGCCGGAGCCAAAGGTGCCGGAGGCCGTCGTCACCGGATTCTCAAATGTCACGCCGGCAAAATTGACGCGCAGTTTTTCACTCATACTCTCGTTTCCCTTTCTTTTTCTCAGATTCAATAACTATTGCACAATCTGTTGT
>CANRMO010000012.1 GCA_947631755.1 uncultured Lachnospiraceae bacterium
TGTTACTTCCTCCCGGAAATCGGTAAAAAAGCGGATACTGGCCGGTCACTTCGTATAAGAGGTTATATAATTTGTCGACATCGGCAGAAAAACCTTCCACAGACGCATATATTTCATCATAGATATGAGAGTAGGAATGCATGCCGAGTGTATGGCCTTCATCCACAATCCTCTTATATATCTTCTTTGAATACCCGTCTTCTTTCCCGGTGACAAAAAAAGTGGCTTTTACCCCCTGTTCCTTTAGTATGTCAAGAATCTGCTCCGTCTGTGTCCCGGGGCCGTCATCGAATGTCAGATACACCTTTTTTGCCTCTCCCTCATCTGCTGTGCCGGACACTGTCGGCTGAGCCGTCACAGCAGTTCCCGTAGCTGCTGCAGACGGACTCTCCTCTTTTGCCTGTGCCTTGCCAGATGCACTGACTCCCTCCCCGGCCTGCCGGGAGACAGCGGTGATCTGGTTGATCTGTTTCTGCAGGGAAAACACTTTAACCATCAAAAACAGAGATAACACCGTCGGCAGGACAAGTAAGACAATACATGTAATAACGATCGTCTTTTTGATCCGTTTTACGCGCCTCTTCCGGTACTCTGCACTGGCTCTTCCACTCGTGTTACCAGTCAATTTGCAGCCTCCTAACTTAAATACCCACATTCCCATAGAGTATAACACAAAAAAAAGGCAGGTGCAAGCAATTCACTTCGTTTGTCTTATTTTCGTTAATTTTACCCTCTGTCGTCTATGATCCTGTAAGGTATACTGTTATCATTTACAATTTGAAAAAACTGATACAGGAATTTAACAAAAAATAAGACTATCAGACTCCCAATGATAGCCTTATTTCTCATCCCGTACCCCTCATCCCTCTCAGCCGAGCTGAGCGGCAACCTCTGCTGCAAAGTCCTCTTCTTTTTTCTCAAGTCCCTCGCCGGTCTCAAAACGGATGAATCCATTTAATTTGATATCTGCGCCAATCTGCTTGCCGACAGCCTGTACATACTGGCTCACAGTCTGCTTGCCATCCTCTGCCTTGACAAATACCTGGTCAAGCAGGCAGATCTCTTTCAATTCTTTGTTAATACGGCCCATAACCATACCATTGATGATCTTTTCGTCCGCATCTGGTTTTTCAAGTTTCGCCTGCGTGAGAAGAACCTCTTTCTCTTTCTCAATAAAATCCTGGTCAACCTCATCTTTTGACGTGTATTTCGGTGACAGGGCAGCCACCTGCATCGCCACGTCTTTCAGGCATACCTTTACCTCATCTGCTGTGCTGTCTGTGTCCGCAGAGACAAGAACGCCAATCTTGCCGCCGGCATGGATATAGGGAACAATCATGCCGCCCGGGGCATCCATCTTTGCAAAACGGCGGATGTTCATATTCTCACCAATCTTGGCAATCATATTTTTCAGATTTTCCTCTACTGTCACAGAGCTGTCCTCTGCCCACGGTTCCGCCATAAATGCAGTGATGTCCCCTGCCGCCGTTGAGAGCGCCTGTGATGCCACGCTGGCCACAAATCCCTGGAACACTTCATTTTTAGCGACAAAGTCTGTCTCTGAATTCACCTCTACGATAGATGCTTTCTTCCCGTCATCACTGACTTTAACGGCAACAATGCCCTCTGCGGCGATGCGCCCGGCCTTTTTCTCTGCTTTGGCAAGGCCATTCTCGCGGAGCCACTCCACTGCTTTATCCATATCGCCGTCCGTGTTTGTGAGAGCTTTCTTACAATCCATCATGCCGGCGCCCGTCATTTCTCTTAATTCTTTCACCATTGAAGCTGAAATAGCCATTCTAAAAATCCTCCTTCTTTACTCTGCTGACTCCTGATCCTCTTCCGGCTCTCCGTCTGAAACATCCGCCATGGACTCACCCTGGTTTGCCTCAATAACAGCGTCAGCCATTGTAGAAACAATCAGCTTGACTGCACGGATCGCATCGTCATTGCCCGGGATCACATAATCCAGCTCTTCCGGATCGCAGTTTGTGTCCACGATTCCGATCAGAGGAATCCCGAGAATATGAGCTTCCTGGATACAGATTCTCTCCTTTTTCGGATCTACAACAAAAATGGCGTCAGGAATTCCTTTCATATCTTTGATGCCGCCGAGATTTCTCTCGAGCTTGGCCCACTCTTTTTTCAAATTGATAACTTCTTTCTTCGGAAGAACATCAAATGTCCCGTCCTCAGACATTTTCTCAATCGCTTTCAGCCTCTTGATACGGGTCTTGATCGTCTCAAAGTTCGTCAGCATGCCGCCGAGCCATCTCTCATTGACATAGTACATGCCGCAGCGCTCAGCCTCCGCCTTAATCGAATCCTGTGCCTGTTTCTTCGTTCCCACAAAGAGGATCTTACCGCCCTCTGCCGCAATATCCTTGACCGCATTGTAGGCCTCATCCACTTTTCCCACAGATTTCTGAAGATCGATAATATAAATACCATTTCTCTCGGTGTAGATGTACTCCGCCATTTTGGGGTTCCATCTTCTTGTCTGGTGTCCGAAATGGACGCCCGCCTCCAGTAACTGTTTCATTGAAATAACACTCATTCTTTCCTACCTCCATTTGGTTTTTCTTCCACCGGCCTCTGCTCTCTGCCACACTCTGGTCTCCCCGCCGCGCATATCCCCGCAGGCAGAGATGTCTCAGAGCACCATGGCAAAAATCCACCGGTGTGGTTTTTTCAATCCGGTATATTGTATCACATCGTTTTGGAAAAGGCAAGGAATAAATTCTGGATTCACATAGATTCACATAGATATTCCGGGGAGAATCCCCGGACAAAATAAAAATTACTTCTGCCTGGTTATGATTTTTGCGATTTCCTCAAAGGACGCTCCTTTCGGGATCTTATACGTCCCGGTTATTATTTTTCTTGAGTTCCCGCTCTGCTCCATATAATCATCAAAGGCGTCCACATCGTCTATGATCCCCGCCTCTTTCATCTCTCTCGCCACCGAACTTGAGAGCAGGCCGCTCCGGACAGTAAATGTCTTCGATTTTTTGTTTTTTTTTGCCGATGTGCCGGAGGCAGGCGATTTTTTCTGATCTTTCGGCTCGTCCGTCGGAGCTGGGGTATCGGCCGCTTCCGGAGTGCCCCCCTGCACACCCGCCCCGCTGGGCGCAGGCGGCTCTGTCTGCTGTGCAGCAGGTTCCGGTTCTGCCGTCACCTCTGGAGTGGCAGGCGGCACTGTCTCTTCCGGCTGCACCGTTTCCTCCGCAGGCTTTTCTGTCTCCTCTGGGAACACCATACCCATCTTTTTTGCCTGCTCGACGACATTCACTCTGGCATTATTCTTGCGGTAAACAAAACATAGAATCAATGTTGTGACAATAATGCCGACTCCCAGGCCGCGCAAAAAATATTTCAATTTCATCAACGTCTGCCTCCGTATAGTGCAATGACCAGTTTCACCTCACCCTGGCCCATATTCAGTGCTTTGGATATCTCAAGGACCGACTTGCCCTCCCGGTACATTTTCTGGATCCGGAGATTGATGTCACCGGATACTTTCGGCACCTCTTTCTTTTCCTCCTCTGCCACTGGGAAACGGCCTTCCGGTGGCTCTGCCGGATGATCCTGCCTCACAGGGGACGCCGCCGGGCGGCTGATCCTGACAGGAGTGTCGTCCACCCGGCCGGACGCAGCAGGACGGGCCGGAGCAGGTCTGGCTCCCGCACCGGTACTTTTCTTTTCAGCGGCAGCTTTGGCAGCACTCGCGCTGGCAGCCCGCACCTGGCTGGCCCCGGTTGGCCTGGCCGGACGGCTGTCCACGGTTCCGACAGCAGCCTGCCCGGACATAGGAACCACATTTTTCTGTGGCGCGGGAGCTTTTTGTTGTACTCTGCTCTCTTTCTGTCTCACTTCCCCGGCGGGCAAAACCGAAACACTCTCCCGGTTTTCCGGTGCCTTTGCCCGGGAAGCGGACTCTGCCATAATCTTACTGATCTCATTTTTCTTTTCATTCAGCAGATTGTACATAAAAACGACTTCCTGCTGATTCTGTTCGATCTTTCCGAGCAGCTGCCCCGAAAACTCATCAATTGCCATAATCTTTTCATTGCACAGGCGGTTCATCTGCTCTTCTGTGAGGCCCACCATATCACTCTGGCGTTCCTCAAGAATCTCCGTCACCCGGTCGCGGATCATCTGCTCTTCCTTTTCTGTCCACAGAGCCGCACTTCCACTGGCCCCGTCCGAATCCGTAATTCCCTGTCCCATTTTTTTAGACACAAAAAGGCTGAGATAAAGACAGACAAACCCCACCAGGAGTACAATGATTTCAACTACTGTCATAACAACCTCCCATTAGTACATCCGTATTCCTTCATATCGTAATATCAAAACTGCTGCTGGACCTTGGCGCCATGGGCGCCTCCTCCTTTTTCTCCCTTTTCTTCCGGTTCCTTCCCGCCATGTTGCCTGACTTATTGCCGCCGGAGCCATCCATATCGTATTCTTCCGTCTCACTCTTCTGTGTCTCCACCGTCTGCTGTGCATTGTGTTCCGTAATGCGCTGAAACTGCAGTGCCGTCTGGTTCGTGGCGTGCTGCATCTGATTTACTTCTCTCCCCTGTACATCTGCCGCCTCCGCCGTGCGCGGCAGCATCGTAGTCATATCAATCGAATTAATCATATATACCCCTCATTTCTGCGCTTAAATTGCACTCTTAAACATAGCGGTCCTGCCGCACAGAAGTCCCACATTACAAGCTGGTCAGACGGACATCCGCTCCCTCCCGTATAAACCGGCAGTGGGAGACATTGTCATGGATGACCCTTGTGGCGTCCTTAACCGAAATCCGCACACCAGAATAGACCGCATCCTCCACTTTTATACTTGCATTTTTGTTTTTCTCCACACGAATCAGAAGTTTCTCCCTCTGATCTTTCAGCTCCCTGATTTCCTTCAGCATACTGGGTTTCTGTTTCACAGCCTTTTTAATATAGTCAAGCTGCTCCGGAAGAACATCCTGATTGTCTTCCATCTGTTTTTTTATCCCGTCGGCGACTTTATCCATTTTCTTCACTACAAGCTCTTTATCCTCAATCTGCCCTTTCAGTTTTTTTGCCCGCTTGATCAGATCCTGTTCTGAAATGATTTCGATGTTTGTCATTGTCCCCATGGTAGAGCCGAGGGTTGTCGCATGAATTTCCCCATAAGTGCGGATCGTCCCGCCAGTAATCAGTCCCTTTTTTCCGAGAACATCAATGCTCTCCTGGCACTCAACCTGACTGTGGAGCACCGCGTCAGCTTTCAGGCTTCCCTTACATGTCACTTTACAGTTTTCCAAAAACTTGGCTGTAATATTCCCCGCCGCCTCCAACTGGCCGCGGTCCATCCCCTGCATGCCTCTCTTAAGTATGATATTCCCGCCGGAAATAAGGGTGGCGCCCTCTACTGCACCGTTTACGATAATATCGCCCTCAGCGCGGATCGTAAAACCGGTGGAAACATTTCCCGCCACTTCCACCGTTCCGTTAAAATCGATATCCCCGGTGGAAAAGTCCACATTGGCCGGAACCTGATAGACATCTGAGACCATAACCATATCATCCACCAGTGTCACCTGGCCGGATACCATGGAATAAATATTGCATTTATCATCAGAAATCCGAATATTCCTGCCATACCGGAGATGTTTGTGGTTCACCTTCATCGGGTTCAGCTTCGCCCCCGTCACCGATATACCCGGCCGTCCCCTGTCCGCCGGGGTCAGCGTTGCCAGTTTGTCGCCCTCATTCACCATCTTGAGCATGCCGAGCTGATGAAAGTCCACACTTCCGTCATCGTTCAGCTTCGGCTTCGCTGTCGTGTTCGCATCAAAAAAATACCGGATACTTGCATTGCTCCCCTGAACCGGAGGCGTAGCCTCTGCAATAATGTAATCCCGGCAGTACTCATGATTATTCAAAAAATGCTGAATCGCTTTTCTCTTGATCCCGTGCTTGATCCCCGCCATGCGCAGGTCACTGACGATATCATCCTCCGTCATCAGCCCGCCGCCGGTAGAAGGCGGATAAAAACGCGCCAGAGCAGACAATCCTCCATCCTGGATTGTAACCTTGCACCGCTCCCGCTCCGGCAGGAACGGCTCATCACTCAAAAGCAGCATTCTCTCAAAATCTTTGTCATTGATATACTCCCCCAGCTCAGCAGAATCAAACACCGGAAAAGAAATCATATTGAGATAAGTAACCACCTCGCCCGCCTCAAACATCTCGCCGTTTTCCTCCGGCGGATGAACCTTCAGCCACATATTATCGTCCTCATTTACCAGTTCAAAATAAGCGTTTACCGACATAGCAGCCACCCCCTTTTATAATAATATGGAAATCATTTGTTTTCGTAAAATCACCGCCTGCACGACAGACGTCTCAAAATAAATTCAGCAGATCCACCACATCTCCGATGCGGGCTTTTATCTTCTGTAATGCTTTCGTGTGGAGCTGGGACACCCTCGACTCTGACACACTGAGAATCTGGCTGATCTCTTTCAGTGTCAGCTCCTCATAATAATACAATGTAATCACTTTGTTTTCTTTTTCTGTGAGCGTCTGAAATGCCTCGACAAGCATCTCTTTCAGCTCCTGTTTCTGTATGGCTTTTTCGGGCTGCTGAAACTTTGTCCCCAATGTCTCCATGCGCCCCTCGCTGCCCTGCTCCAGATAGTCATCCAGAGAGACCATATTCGTAAACTCTGCCTCCGAACGCCACCCCTCATATTCATCCCTCGATATCCCGAGTTCAGCTGCGATCTCATCGCTGGTCACCGGCCTGCCGTACTCGGCCTCCAGTTTCGTGGACGCCGCCTCCATTTTCTTTTGTTTCTGCCGCAGCGTTCGAGGGATCCAGTCCATTTTCCTTATCTGATCAAGAATGGCGCCGCGGATCCTGAGACTGGCATATGTCTCAAACTTAACATCTTTTGCCAGATCAAATTTATCAATGGCATCAATAAGGCCGAAAATCCCATAGCCCACCAGATCATCATACTCCACTGTATAGCCAAGATACATACCGAGCCTGCCCGCAACCAGGTTTACTACATTTGCATACTCCAGGATCAGTTGTTCGCGGAGCTCCGGCGATCTTGTCTTATGATATTGCTCCCATAATTTATTTCTTTCCGCTTCCTTCATCCGTCATCCTTCCCTTATATACCAAATATGCTTATATCCCCAGGTCATCCATCTCAGAAAATCTCTCTTTCTCCTTTTCTTTCTTTTCCTGTTTTTCCTGTTCTTTCCTCTGCCGTTCCTCTTCCTCACGCCTCTTTTCTTCCTCTTCCAAGCGTTTCTTTTCCGCCTCCACCATTGCCAGATGCTCTTCCTGGACTCTGCCAATGATCTGCGCGGCGATCTGTCCGATAATGTAAAAAACAAGAAGGACAATAATAAGGACTACCAGGCTCATCTGCACCGGCCAGCGCTGGACTACACTGAGAATACAGCAGATAAGGCCTGCAAGCAACATGATAAATGCCGGAATAAAACGATATCTCATTTCACCACACCTCTGATCAGATTATATACTCCTGGATCCCCTCTGACTGGACAACACGGATCGATAATTCTTCTGTCGCCGGGTCAAAAACGATCGTACGGCTGCAGGCTCCGCCAATATCCTCCGCCACGACGGGAATATTAAACAAAGCTAGTTTCTTACAGACCGCAAGGTAATTCTGCGCGCCGATATTGAGAAACTCATTGCTCATCTTGCGGGAGAACATCTTTGCTCCCCCCGCTATTTTCGCCACAAGCCGGTCAGGCCTGACATCCCTCTCAAGCAGATCCTCATACATATCCTGCAGACAGGTGTCAACAAATTTCTTCCGGTTGTTTTCGGAAGAAATCCGTTTGCTGTCCGGCAGCATGACGTGAGCCATACCAGTAATCCCTGTAGGCCTCTCATATATCACAACCCCCAGGCAGGAACCGAGGCCGAGGGTTGAAATCTTTTGTGACATATCACAAATTTTGTAATCTGCCATACCTACACGTATCACTTCACTCATGCTATTTTTACTTCCTCTACAACAGCTTCAATATCAAGCAGCGAAATCAGGCTCTCCCCATTTTTCCCAATTCCTGCGAGGTAACTTGCATTTTTCTCATCCAGCTTAAATGCCGGTTTTTCCACAGTTGCCGGGTCAATATTCACAACTTCTTTCACCTCATCAACAATAAAACCGATCATCGACTGGTCCTCCAGGCGGATAATGATGATGCGGGACGCGGAGGCATAGCTGTCATCCTCCAGCCCAAACCTTCTGCGCAGGCTCATGATTGGAACCACTTCCCCGCGAAGGTTGATCACACCCACATAATATGGCTGCGATTTGGGAACTCTCGTAATCCGCTGCAGGCGCACGATATTATCGATAAAACCAATATCTATGCCATACTGCTCATCGCCCAGCTTGACAACAATATACTGAACCACACTAACGCTTGTTGTTTTCACATTCTCACTCATGCCAGTACCCCCTATATCAAAGAATTCGTATCAAGAATCAAGGCCACTTCGCCATCTCCCAGGATCGTTGCACCGCTAAAGAGCTTTTCATATGTAATATGGTGGCCGAGAGATTTGATGACTGTCTCCTGCTGTCCGATCAGGCTGTCTACGATCAGGCCGATCTTCTGCTCGCCCTTTTTCACAATGACAACCACATAGGACTCCGGATCCTCTTCTTTTTCCACACCGAGCAAGTCGTGCAGCCTTAGGATCGGAATAACATTGCCGCGGAGATGTATGACTTCCTTAGACTGCACAAAGCAGATATCCCCGTTTGGTATGTCCTCGATTCCATCTATATTTCCCAGCGGGATTGCATATTTCTCTTTACCGACCTCAACCATGAGCGCCTGAATGATAGCCAGTGTGAGCGGCAGCTGGATGGAGAATGTGCTCCCCTCGCCTAACACCGTCCTCGCACTGATACTTCCCCCGAGGGACTCAATATTGGTCTTTACCACGTCAAGCCCGACACCGCGGCCGGATACATCCGTGATCTGGTCAGCCGTCGAGAAACTGGGGCGGAACAGCAGATCGATGTAGTCATTGTCATTCATCGTCTCCATCTGTTTTTCTGTGATCGTCCCGCGCTCCAGTGCCTTTCTCCTCACCTTGTCAATATCAATGCCCGCGCCGTCATCGCGAACCTCGATCACTACATTATTTCCGTCCTGGTAAGCGTCAAGGAAGATTGAGCCGATTTCCGGTTTCCCGAGGCGCACACGCTCCTCATTGCTCTCCAGGCCGTGGTCAGCAGAGTTCCGGATCAAATGCATCAGCGGATCACCGATCTCATCAATAACCGTCCGGTCAAGCTCTGTCTCCTCACCAGTCATATACAGTTCCATCTTCTTGTTCAGCTTGCGGGTCAGATCGCGCACCATCCTCGGAAAACGGTTCACAACGCTGTCAATCGGCACCATCCTCACTTTCATGACCGACTCATGGAGGTTTGTGGGCACGCGCTCCAGGTACTCAATCTGCTCGTGGAATGCCTGCGAGCGGTCGCCCTCACCCGAGTTCGATGAACCGGCAGATACAAGGCCGTTTTTGGCAATGATCAGCTCGCTGACAAGATTCATCAGATTATCCAGTTTATCAATATCTACGCGGACAGAGCGGTTTCCGACTTTCGCCTTTGATTTTTTCTGCTTGTCCCCATTCTCCTCCTGTTTGGGCGGAGCTGCTTTGGCAGCCACCGGCGCCGCTTTTTTCTTCTCCGGCTTTTTCTCCTCTTTCTTTTCTACTGCCTGTTCTGGTATCGACAATTCGCCGATGTAAACATCCTCAACCTCTGACACATTCATGATCAGTTCCCGGATTTTTTCCTTGCTCTCAGATGTGGCAAGAATCCAGCTGAAATCAAATTCATATTCCTCGTCTTCTATCTTTTCCGTAGTCGGGACTGATTTGACCAGCTCGCCCTTATCCTCCACGGATTTAAACACGAGAAAGGCTCTGGCCGCTTTCAATATACACGTCTCCTGAAGATAGACAGTGATCCCATAGATATTTTTGCCGTCATTTTTTGCGGACTGGATTGCAGAGGTATCAAATTCTGTGATCGGTATCCCGTTGTATTTTGCTTTTGCAGAATCCCGGGAATCTTCCTCCGGGCCGGCACCGTCTCCGGCAGATGCGCCCGTGCCAGATTCCTCCGAGCCTCCCGTGCTGCCGCCCCCATTCTGCTCTTCCAACAGCTCATTCAGATCCTGTATAATATCCTCGTTGTCCTCCGTTCCCTCATTCCCCTCGCTGGAGATGACATCCAGATAGGACTCCAGGGCATCCAGGCCGCGGAACAGCACATCGATCAGTTTGGCGTTCGCTTTCATGGTCCCATTGCGAATTTCAGAAAATACATTTTCAAGATCATGGGTCAGCCGCTGCATACGGGTAAATCCCATCGTGCCCGCCATGCCTTTCAATGTGTGGGCCGCCCGGAAAATCTCATTGACTGTATCCGCATCTTCCGGTTCTTTCTCCAAAGTCAGAATGTGCTCATTCAGACTCTGCAGATGCTCTTTCGTTTCATCAATAAATAAATCCAAATACTGACTTGTATCCATACCTTCACACTCCTATTTGTTTTATCATTGTTTCTGCCACATGCTCCAGCGGCACTACCTCGTCTGCCACACCCGCCGCTTTCACCGCTTTTGGCATACCATACACAACACTCGTAGCCTCATCCTGTGCCACCACTTTCATTTTCTTGTTTTGTTTAACCCGCAGAATCCCCTTTGTACCGTCACTGCCCATACCGGTCAGAACTCCACAGACAATCTCTTCAAAAGAAGTGTCCACCAATGATTCAAGAAAAATATCCGCACAGGGTTTCAAACCGCCGCGTGGCGGCTTGTCATTCTCGGAAATCCGGTATTTCCCCGTTCCCTGTTCTTCGACCAGCTCGCACTGCTTGCCGCCTTTTGCGATATAGGCAACACCCCTTTTCAATACCTCCCCGTCCTCTGCCTCTTTCACCCGGATCTGGCTCAGCTCATCCAGCCGGACCGCAAGAGATTCTGTAAACCCGACGGGCATGTGCTGGACAACAACCAGCGGATAGGGAAAATTGGCGGGAAACTGCGGAATAACCGACTGCAGTGCCTTGGGTCCTCCTGTAGAGGAGGCGATCACCGCCAGTTTCTTTCCCCTGGCAACCGGCACATAACTTTGCACCGCGTTTTTCTTCAGGAAAGGCCGCGTTTCCTCCTGTTTCACCGATGTCCCCTTGTGTGCGGCAGCTGACGCCTCACTGACTGGCAACTCCTCAATCCCACACGCTGAGTGGACTTTGGAGATAATGCTCTCGCTGAACTCCGTAAATGCCGATCCCGTTGAACCAGTCGGCTTCCTCACAAAATCAAAAGCACCCAGTTCAAGAGCCTCGATCGTCCCACTGGCATCCCTGTGGGCGATTGAACTGACCACGAGCACAGGAATCTGGATCCTGCTCTTTTTCAGAGTCCGGATAAACTGCACACCACTCATCTGGGGCATCTGGATGTCCACCAGAATCGTATCATACTGCTTTCCATCCAGGATCAGCTCCAGAGCGTGTATGGCACTGCTGGCCGTATCGGCAACCATCAGGTGCTCATCTCCATTTATTATACCAGACAGAACCCTTCTCATGAGTGCAGAGTCATCTATAATTAATATTTTTTTCCTCATAGAATCTATTCCTTTCTCATTCTCCTGCGCTGTTCCTCAAACACATACTGGATGATGATTTCCCTCTCTGTATCCGTGATCCCGATAAATTCGCCGCGGATTTCAAAAAATGTGTGCATATTTTCAAGATTCTGGCACGAGAGCACCCGCGCCGTAAAATTAACCGGCACAATCCCGTTTTGGAAATCCAGAGGCACTGAGACCTCAAGCACCGTTCCTAAAGGCAGTTCCCTGTTGCAGTGAAAACGCACGCCCCCTCCGCTTAAATCGGCGGCGGTTCCATCCTCCCAGTCCTTGACAATTCGGTCTAAAAGTTCGTAAAACTGCTGTTCCTGCTCCGGGGAATCCACCCTTCTCTCATACAGCATCTTCCGAATCCGGATCTCCTCTTCTGAGAGGATCCGGTATTTTAGCTCTACCACACAATCCAGCCGGTAATACTGCCTTCTCTGGAACTTTCTCAGCTCGCTCAGAAGAAGGACATCCATAACATACATATTATTCTCATTATACCGCTTTACCACCCGTCCGCGGCACCGGTACAGGCCGGACTGGGTGTAAAAACAGAGCTGGTACTCATCCCCTGTCTCTAACGGGATGATCTTTCCCTCGTGGATAGGCATAGACAGTTTCGCCGTGCGGACATCGTCAAAATCCAGCAACTGGCTGCTATATACATTCTTTGAGAGCGCGCGGTTCAGTGCGCTGACCGTATGCGTCAGCTCGATCCGGTCGCCTATTTTGAAAAAAATATCCATGTTTCTGCCACTCCTCTCTAATCCGGATTCAACCGTTAAATTTCATGCGTATCACCTGAGAGAACATCTGCATGATCCCCATTCTCTGAGCCGGTATGCTCTCCCTGTTCTCCAGTTTTTCCGCAATCCGCCGCACAGACCTCACAGCGGGCGAATATGGCATGCCGATGCACAGAGGCTCCTGTCTCATAATCGCTCTCGACATATTTTCATCATAGGGGATAGCCCCCATGTAACCGATCTCTGTATGTAAAAACCGCTTGACAACGATTCCTATCTTCTGGAACAATTCATCTGCATCTCCATCATGCCTGACCTGGTTTGCGATCATCTTTACACTCGTGCGCCCCGGCTGGTAAGAAGAAGAATTTTTCAGTGATTTCAGGAGGGCATAGGCATCTGTGATTGAAGTGGGTTCCGGCGTCGCCACCAGAAGCACCTCCACGCTTGCCGCCACAAATTCCAGAACAGCGTCACCAATCCCCGCACCGGTATCTACAATGACCACATCCGCCATCTGATCCAGATCATCCATTTTCTGTATGAGTTTCATGATCTGGTCCCTTGAGAGGGCAGCCATCTCATTGATGCCGGATCCGCCGGAAATAAATCCGATCTCTTCCGGGCCGTATGTGATGATATCCGCCATGCTTTTTCCCCGGAACATCAGGTCCGCCAGATTGTACCGAGGCCGTATCCCGAGCATGATCTCAATGTTGGCCAGACCAAAGTCCGCATCCAGCACAACCACTTTTTTCCCCATCCTGCTCAGAGAAATCGCGAGGTTGACCGACACACTAGTCTTCCCCACTCCTCCCTTACCGGAAGTAACTGTGATCACGCGCGCACCACCCTTCCTGTCAGGCCGGATATCCTGCTTTTTTATGATATTTCTCAAACTGTCAGCCTGATCCATCGCGCACCATCCTTTCCGTCCGGCCATCGCACTGGCCGCACAACTAATTTCCCTGATTCTTGCCGAGCAGCTTTTTAGCCACTCTCTGTGGATTTAATTCCGCAATGTCATCCGGTACATTCTGCCCATAAGTCACATAGGACAGCGGACACTTAGTCTTTATATGCATATTCAGCATAGCCCCAGATGATGATGTCTCATCTAATTTTGTAAATATAATGCTAAAATCTGTCAGATCCGCATACACTTTCGCGATCTCCTGAAGATCACTGTATTTTGTGCTCGCATTGAGAACAAGATAGACCTGCCTGTCCGCGATTGGGACCTGTTCAATCAGCGCCCGCACCTCTTCCATCTGTTTTTTATTTTTGTGGGAACTTCCCGCTGTGTCCACAAGACAGATGTCATACTCACTCAGCTCCTCTAAGGACTCACCCAGCTCATCGGGGCTGTAGACTACTTTCAGCGGCACACCCATAATATTGGCATAAGTTTTCAGCTGCTCAACTGCCGCGATCCGATATGTGTCCGCAGTGACCAGCGCCACGTTTACTTTCTTCTCCAGTTTAAGGCGGGATGCGATCTTTGCGATCGTCGTTGTCTTGCCGACCCCCGTCGAGCCGAGGAAAAACACAAAACTCGTCTGCCTGCTCTTTGTGATATCAATCAGATAAGGCTGTCCCAGCATAAGGATGATCTTCTGATACACACTTGTCAAAATCTGATTGACCGAAGCATTCCTCGGCAGCGCCTTATCCACGTCCTCCATGATCGAAGCCGCCACATCCTCATCCACTTCATTCTGGATCAGCTGTTTTCGTATGAGCTCCTTGCAGGCCACTGTTCTCTCATCCTCCTCCGGCTCATCGTCCGGCTCCTCTCTCTGTGGTTCCCGATTTTCCAAAACAGTCTCCGTCCGCTCTTTCTGCTCAAAAGCCGTCTCCTTCTGCTCATTTTCTTTCATCTGCATCTCAAGGAGCATCTCAAGTTTTTCCAGTTTATCCTGGATACTCATCTCATCCTCCGGCTCATTTCCCTTCTCTTTTTTCACATCCTGCATAGGAGGGATGGGAATATCAGAAGAAACTTTTGAAGACAGCCTTTCTTTCTCTCCCTCATTATAGACCGGCATCTCATCAAGCGAAGCTGTCACTTCCACCTTTGCCCTGACAAAAATCTTTGCCAGGCCCTTTGGCTTGATTTTTTTTATATTTGTGACCAGTGCCCCGCTTCCGAGCTCCTCTTTTGCCATTTCAATCGCTTCTTTTTCTGTCGCCGCAACAAATTTTTTTAATATCATTCAACAGTCACCATCCCAACTGATTGTAATTCCACATCGGAGTCAATTTCATTATATGACAAAACATGCAATTGCCTGAATTGTTCTGCTGTCAGCTTCTTAAAATACATCCTCACGATCGGAGACGTAATGATGATCGGGGTGCGCCCGAGTTCCTCCAGCTTGCCCGTCTCCTCTTTCAAAGATGACATAAGCTTCTGCGTGTAGTCCGGGTCAAGGGCAAGATAAGATCCCTGCTCGGTCTGCTTGACAGCACTCATAATCTCCTGCTCCGCTTTCGGATCCAGCGTCACAACACTGGTCGGTTCATTCGTGAAGAAATACTGGTTGGAAATCGCCCGTTTCAGATTCTGGCGCACATATTCCGTGAGAATATCCGTGTCGTGGGTCGTCGGGGCATAGTCTGCAAGCGTCTCAAATATCGTAACCAGATCCCGTATTGATATCCCCTCTGCGAGAAGATTCTGCAGCACTTTCTGGATCTCACCGACGCTGAGCATTTTGGGAACCAGCTCGCCGATCAACGTTGTATTTGCATCTTTCACATTGTCGATTAGGTTCTGTACATCCTGCCTTGTGAGCAGCTCATCCAGGTGAGACCGTATGATCTCTGTCAAATGTGTCGCAATGATGGACGGCGGATCAACAACCGTGTAGCCGAGAGACTCCGCTCGCTCTCTCTGGCCCTCTGTGATCCACAGGGCCGGGAGATGATAGGATGGCTCAAAAGTCGGAATTCCGGATATCTCTTCCTCCACATAGCCGGGATTCATTGCCATATAATGGTCAAAGAGGATTTCACCCTCACTGACCGGGACTCCCTTAATTTTAATCAGATACTGGTTCGGGTTGAGCTGGATATTATCCCTCAGACGGATCATCGGAACAACACAGCCCAGCTCCAGGGCAATCTGTCTTCGGATCATAACCACACGGTCTAAGAGGTCACCGCCCTGGTTGACATCTGCCAGGGGAATGATACCATATCCAAACTCCAGCTCGATGAAATCCACCTGCAGGAGAGAATTGACATTTTCAGGCCGCCGGATCTCCTCGGCCGACTCCTCTTCCTCAGATACCGCCTCGTCAGTCTCCGCCATCTCCAGTTCGGCGGACATCATCCGCCCGGTAATGATAAAGAGAATGCCGTATCCGACAAATATCACTATATTCAACGGGGTAAAGATCCCAAGGCCAATCAGGGCAACCCCCACGATATAGAGCACTTTAGGTGTAGAAAACAGCTGGCGCCTGAGCACATTTCCAATGTCTGCCTCTTTCGAACTCTTTGTGACGAGAATACCAGTGGCCAGTGAGATCATCAGCGACGGGATCTGGGCCGTCAGCCCGTCACCGATCGTCAGGATCGAATAGGTCTGCAGTGCGGAGTTTATATCCATCCCCAGCATCATCACGCCCAGGGCGATACCTCCGACAAAGTTCAGAACCGTGATGATGAGTCCCGCTGTCGCATCTCCCTTTACATACTTTGTGGCACCATCCATGGAGCCGAAAAAAGCCGCCTCCTGCTGGATCTTTTCCCTGCGCTCCTTCGCCTCTTCATCCGTGATCGCCCCTGTGTTCAGATCCGCGTCAATCGCCATCTGCTTGCCGGGCATGGCATCCAGCGTAAAACGGGCCGTCACTTCAGACACGCGCTCGGAACCTTTATTAATAACAAGCAGCTGCATGATCAGCAGCACAAAAAACACAATGGCGCCGACCACCAGATTTCCCCCGCCGACAAAATTACCAAAAGTCTCTACTACATTTCCGGCCTCGCCCTTGAGGAGAATATTCCTCGTAGAACTGACATTCAGTGACAGCCGGAACAAAGTCGTCATAAGCAGCAGCGTCGGAAAAGATGACATATCAAGCGGCTCCCTGGAAAAGAGGGCGCGAAAGAGAATGACCATTGCCAGCGCAATGTTTAAACCAAAAAGACAGTCCAGCAACAATAACGGCACTGGTATGATCAGACATAAGATCGGCACAAGAATAAATGCGCCTAGTACGATATCTGTTTTTTGCATGCTTTATCCTCCTCTCAGCCATATTCCTCAGCTCACTTTTCCCTGCAGGCTGTATACATATGCCAGTATTTCCGCAACCATCTGATACAATTCAGGTGGAATCTGGTCTCCCAGTTCCACATTGTGGTATAACATTCTGGCGAGCGGTTTATTTTCCACAATCTCAATCTGGTTCTGCCTCGCCGTCTCCTTGATCTTTTCCGCGAGGAAATCAGCCCCTTTTGCAATGACGACCGGAGCCTCTGCCTGCTCTCTGTCATATTTCAGCGCGACAGCGAGGTGGGTCGGGTTTGTGATGACTACGTCCGCTTCCGGAAGGCTCTGCATCATGCGGCGTCTCGACGCCTCCTGCATCTTTCTCCGTATCTGCCCCTTAATCTGGGGATTTCCCTCCGTATTTTTATATTCATCTTTCACTTCCTGCTTTGTCATTTTCATATCCGTCTTAAACTTCCATCTCTGATACATAAAATCCGCAAAGGCAATGACAAAAAATACAGCGCAGATTTTAAAAGAAATCATGAGAACAGTATCGACGATCATCTTCAGTGCCGAGACGATGTCCAGCTCATACAGCAGATATACAAGCCCCCACTGGTCTTTCAATGAGCTGTACACCACATAAAACAAAACGCCGACCTTAGCGATGGCTTTTAGAAGTTCTACCACTTTATCCTTGGAGAACATTCTCTTAAATCCGCTGATCGGACTGATTTTCGATAATTTCGGCTGCATCGGTTTCCCGGTGACTTTCCACTTGACCTGTGCTACATTTACCACGAAAGCGCCAATCACCCCCAGAGCAAGGATCGGGAGAGTCGCAATCAGAATCTGCAGCATACCGTATGACATGAGGCCAAGACAACGGCGCATGTCAAATCCCCCCTCGAGGATGTCAGCGATCCCGCCGTAATAAAACCGGTATACGCTAAAGAGCCGGTTATACATAAACGAGCCAAACACTTTCAGCGACCCGAAGAGCACGAGCAGAAGCACCGCCGTATTCAGATCCTGGCTCTTGGATACCTGCCCCTCTTCCCTGGCCTTTTCCAGTTTTTTAGGAGTAGCTTCTTCTGTCTTTTCCCCGCCCTCTCCGTCTTTTGCAAAAAACTGGAGATTGTATTCTAAAATCATCAAATCACCTGTTTCCACATCATGGCTTAAAAGCTCCGATCACCTGTGTGATCACATCTTTCACCTCTGAAAAAATCAGATCGGATATGATCGGCATCGTCTGTATCAATACGATGAGCAGGATAATTCCCACAAGGACTTTGATCTGTATACCCACCACAAACATATTCATCTGCGGGGCCGCCTTGGACAGCACGCCCAGAACGACATTGATCAGAAGCATACAGCAAAAAACCGGAAGCACGATCCTGACAGCCAGCACAAAATAGTTGGCGATAAATTCCACCATAATATTTTTTAGCTGCTCTGTCCGAAAAACCGATTCCCCGACATTGAAGTAGCGAAAGGAATCCGTGATTGCCCGGATAATATAGTAGTGCGTGTTTGTAACCAGCAGTAGCAGCATCACAAAATAATTATACATATTTCCGGATATGGATACCTGGATATTGGAAGTCGGGTCGAACATCGTCGCCATCGACAGTCCCATCTCCATGTCAATCAGCTGTCCGGAAAAGTGGACAATATAAAAACAGATCATGCACATAAAACCGAGTATCGCCCCCGCGGCCGCCTCTTTCAACACAAGGGCAGAAAAACCGAAAACCCCTGTGTAGGACACTGCAACGGCCGGAACCATCTGGATCACGATGACGCTCAGCATAATACTGACAGCCGCTTTCATCCGGTAGGGAATCGCATTATAACCCAGGAAAGGGGCAGTCATAACAAAGGAAGATACCCGGATTAACACCAGCAAATAGTACTCCATGTTCTCTACTGTAAAGGACATCTAATCATCCTCCTGAATACACAGCAAAGTGGTGGCACAGATCCGAAAAAAATTCAACACAGCAATTCATGATCCAGCCCCCGCAGACCAGTATGGCAATAAAAATTGCAATCAGCTTTGGCACAAATGTCAGCGTCTGCTCCTGGATGGATGTCACGGTCTGAAAAATACTGATGACCAGACCGACAATCAGAGAAACGAGCAGTAATGGCATGGAACACTTAAAGATCGTCCAGATCATCTGCTGGGCGATATCCAATACATCTGCATCTGTCATATAAATACCTCCCGTCAGTAGAATGTCTTCACAAGCTCGCCTATCACAAGACTCCAGCCATCTGCCAGCACAAATAACAGGATCTTAAAGGGCATCGAAATCGTTGTGGGCGGCAGCATCATCATACCCATAGACATCAGGGTGGACGCGACCACCATATCTATCACAATAAACGGCATATAGATCAAAAATCCTATAATAAAAGCAGTCCGCAGCTCACTGATCATAAAAGACGGTATCAGCACTGCGGTGGGCACATCATCCACACCATTTATCTCCACATCATCGCTCTGGTTCTTAATCTGGAGAAACAATTTGATATCACTTCTCCTCGTCTGCTTGAACATAAAAGTGCGGAGCGGTTTCAGCCCCGCATTCAGAGCCTCTTCCTGCGTCAGCTCCCCGGCATCATAGGGCTGTATGCACTCCTGGTTGATCTCGGTAATCACCGGGGACATAATAAACAGCGTCAGGAACAGAGCCAGCCCAAGCAAGACCTGATTGGGCGGCGTCGTCTGGGTTCCCAGCGCAGAACGCAAAAAATGCAGCACCACTATAATCCTGGTAAAAGATGTTACCATAATAACAATAAATGGTGCTATAGACAAAACCGTCAACACAAGAATCATCTTCATACTTGCCGACAGACTTGAGCTCCCCGCGTTGCTGGTAATATTAAATTGAAAATCCTCAGGGGAATCCGGGTCCTGCACTTCTCCGGCCGTACTCCCCTCAATCTCATCTACATTGGCTTTAGAATCAACAGCTGCATATACTTTTGCACCACAAAAAAAGGTCAATACACACAGCAGAACCACAAGAACACCATAGCGAATTGCAAATTGACGTCCTCTCCTCTGTTTTTCCATAAATACCAACCTTTTCTATTTGTCTTTTTTTCGATCGTGATAACCTTTGCTGATCCGCCCCAGGATATCCTGAAACGGGATAGACGGAGCATTCTTTCCGCCCGGAGGCTCCAGATCCAGTTGTTCTTCATCCAAAGGAGTGAGAAACGTAATCGTCTCCTTTGAAACTCCTATCGAATAATATTTACTTCCCAACTGCACGATCTGGATGTATTTATTTGGCGCGATCTTAAATGTCTCAATCACCTTGATATTCCGCGACTGCAAAGGAACCACACCCGACTTGCCAATCCATTTTGTCACATAGTACGTGGCAGCCAAAACTAGGATAAAGATGACAAGTACTGAAATCAATTCCAGAACATTGTTCCAGGACATGATCAGCCGACAGCTTTCTTCACAGCTTCCAGCACACGATCTGCCTGAAACGGCTTGACAATAAAGTCTTTTGCTCCAGACTGGATAGACTCGATGACCATAGCCTGCTGTCCCATGGCAGAGCACATAATAACAGTTGCTCCCGCATCTGACTCACGGATTTTTTTAAGTGCCTGGATACCATCCATCTCAGGCATGGTAATGTCCATCATTACCAGGTCCGGCTTGATTTCATTATACTTCTCAACAGCTTTAAGACCATTTTCAGCCTCTCCAGCCACCTCATAACCGTTTTTAGTCAGGATGTCCTTAATCATGACTCTCATAAATGCTGCATCATCGCAAATCAAAACACTTTTTGCCATTGTAAGTTTCCCTCCATTTACTCTTACTCTTTGATAATTTCGGTAACACGTATACCGAAACTTTCTTCAATAACAACAACTTCTCCTTTGGCAACAAACTTGCCATTGACCAGAACATCAATGGGCTCGCCCGCCAGCTTATCCAGCTCAATAATCGTTCCAGGCGAGAAATCCAGTATCTCTTTTATTGACTTACTCGTTCTTCCAAGCTCGACAGTCACCTCCAGCGGCACATCCATGATCAGATCGATGTTCTCCGGGGCAATACCATCCAAATTCGGCGCCGGCATGAAACTCTGGAACTGTGCCGGCTGTATATTGAGATCCTGGGGCGGCATTGCATACATTGGCTGCATCCCCGCCATAGGTTGTTGCTGCATTCCCATATTCATCTGCGGGGCCGCCTGCATTGGAGCCGCCTGCGGCGGTACTGCCTGCGGCGCGCTGGCCGGCTGGGCCGGCGCTGCGGGAGCCGGTGCACTGGCCGTCCCCTCATCCTTGGATTCACCAAGGCTGACACCCATAAACTGTGTATATATTCTTCGTGCAAACTCGACCGGATACAACTGCATGATCTGGCTGTCCACCAGATCCCCGATGACCATCCGGAAAGAAACCTGGACAAACACCTGTCCCTCCAGCACTTTCAACTCATCGGAAAGCTCCTCTGTAAAGTCCACTCTGCTGGCAGTGGGAGGGCTGATATCAACCATTTCATTGATCATCGATGACATGGAAGTCGAAGCAGAACCCATCATCTGGTTCATAGCCTCGCAAATTGCACTCAAGTGTAACTCTCCCAGCTCACCCTCTATATTCGTGCCATCCCCTCCCATCATT